>DASTYT010000125.1 GCA_035764725.1 Candidatus Methylomirabilota bacterium
GCCACGGTCCGCTGCCGGGCCGGCAGTGCTCCTGCAGCCGATCGAGTGATCAAATGAGTCTGGTGCCGGCGACGGTTGCGCTAGCGTTCTTTGTCGCGGTTCTTCCCGCCGGCGCGCAACAGGTCGCAAAGACGCCACGGATCGGCGTCGTCTTTCTCGGTTCGGCATCGACTGAGGCCAATCGCGCTGAAATCGTCCGCGAAGCGAGCTGCTGAAGGAATTGGTCCCCGGACTCTCGAGGGTTGCGTTTCTCTACTGCTCGGACAAGCGGGCCCGAGCCCAGGGGAGCGACGAAATCTCGGCTTCCGGTCGCGTGCGAGGAACGAGAGTTCGTGGAAGTTGGGGGCCTTCTCGCATACGGGCCGAGCTATCGAGAGAATACTCGACGCGCGCCGAACTACGTGGACAGAACTTGAAGGGCGCCAAGGCCGGCGATCTGCCGATTGAGCAGCCGACGAAATTCGATCTCACCATCAATCCCCGACGGACACGTTGAACCAGGAGGGACGATGTTCGCGCGTATAGGCACGTGGCAGGGTACCACGGAGGAGCTGGAACAGTGGATCGCTCGAGGCCGTGAGCAGGTCAAGCCGAGCATTCTCCAAGACGACGGGCTGCGAGCGGTGTACTGGCTGGCCGATCGCAAGGCCGGGAAGGGCATGATCGTCACGATCTGGCAGAGCGAAGACGCCATGAATGCCAGCGAGGCGGCTCGGCTCAAGCGCCAGACGGGGATGGCCGAGGCGACGGGCGCCAAGGTGACGACGGACCGATACGAGGTGGTCGATTCGGTGCTGGTCTAACCTTTCGGTCGCGCCGAACCCATCATCCGCCCCATCTAATTGGACGGACAGAATCACGCGCGAGCGATGGGAGATCCGAGAATGAGCGATTGCCTCTTGTGCGATGCCGTGTCTGGGAAGCGCGCGCACGTGGTCGCCTTCCACGACATGGACGATGTCGAGATTGCGGACGCCGCCACCTTGATCAGGAAGATCGTCAAGGCGGCGGGGCTCGACCACTACACCGTTCTGCAGAACAATGGCGCTCTCGGCGGTCAGACCGTGTTCCATGTGCACTTCCATCTCGTGCTCGCATGGAACGAGATCGAACGGCTTCACGTGGAGCGTGTGACTCGTGCCCCAGTCGACCATGGGGATTTCGGGCAGAAGGTACGAGCTGTCCTCGCGTAGATGCCGCACGCCACCCCCCGACAGACGACGATGAACGACGCTCGGGAACCGGGTAAGATCATCCTCCTCAACGGTGCGTCGAGCGCAGGGAAATCAACGCTCGCGCTCTCGCTACAGCAGCAGTTGCCCGAACCATTCTTGCACTGGTCGTTTGATCATCTGCGCGCGTCCGAGGCTTTGCCCATGGCACGTATTCGGAGCGGCGAGCTCGACTGGGCAAGCATGCGCCCTGCCGTCTTTGACGGGTTTCATCGCTGCCTGCCTGCCCTCGCCCAGGCGGGCAACAACCTGATCGTGGATCACATCATCGAGCAGGAGCAGTGGCTGGCCGACCTGGTCCGGATGCTGGCACCGTTTGACGTGTTCTTTGTCGGGGTGCACTGTCCGTTGCCGGAGCTGGAGCGGCGGGAACGGCACCGGGGTGACCGGCGCCCGGGCGAGGCTCGCAGGGACTTTCACGCCGTGCATCGTTTCACGGAGTACGATCTCGACGTTGATGCGACCCAGCCGACCGAGGGCAACGTGGCAAGGCTGATCACGGCGTGGCAAAGGCGAAGCCGACCGATGGCTTTCGAGCGGATGGCGAGACCATAACGCACGGAGGAGCTGACCAGATGGCGATCATCGATTCCCAAGTCCACGCCTATGAGGCGAACACCGCGAAGCGGCCCTGGCACACCGTTCCGAACTGGCCCGATCACGTCACGGGCGACGAGATGGTGGCGGCGATGGATCGCGTCGGGGTCGACGGGGCGATCTTCATCTCCGCCTTTTCCATGTACCGCTACGACGCCAGCTATGCGGTGGAGGTGCAACGCGCGCATCCCAATCGTCTGGCCATCGTCAAGCCGGTGGACCCGGACGATCCTGCCGTGGCCGATGTGATCGCCGACTGGAAGAAGACGCCGGGGACGGTCGGCATCCGGATCATGATGACGAAGGAAGCGGGGCGGGATCCGGGCGACCCGGGGCTGGCCCGGATCCTCCGCGCCGCCGTGCGGTACGACTTTCCCGTCAACATGCTGTGCTGGGGTAACGTGGACGCGGGCGCGGCGCTGATCGACCGGCACCCCGACACGCGGTTCATCATCGACCATCTGGCCATCATGCAGCCCCGTACCCCGCCCGCCCCGCCGGAGCCCTGGGCCGATCTGCCCAAGGTGCTGGAGCTCGCCCGTCGCCCCAACGCGGTGATCAAGGTCAGCGGCGCGTGCACGCTTTCGCGGGAACCCTATCCGTTCGCGGACATCTGGGACCCGCTGGCGCGCGTGTTCGACGCCTGGGGCTTCGAGCGCTGCCTGTGGGGCACGGATTGGACGCGCGCGTTCGCTGTGGTCAACTACGAGCAGGCCGTCGAGCCGTTCCGCCAGACCGGCCGACTCAGCAACAGTGAACGCGCCATGCTGATGGGCGGGGCCTGCGCGAAAGCATACGGCTGGTCTCCGAAGAAGGGCTGATGTCGGTCTTCCGCCACTCCCGAGAGATTCCGGCCAGCCCTGATGCCGTGTTTGCGGCCTTTCAGGATCCGGCACGGCTTGCCCGCTGGTGGGGGCCGGATGGGTTCACGAACACGTTTCACAGATTCGACTTCGGGCGGGGTGGTGCGTGGCTCTTCACCATGCATGGGCCCAACGGGACCGACTATCCGAACGAGTCCCAGTTTCTGGAGATCGTTCCCGATTCCATGATCCGGATCAAACACGTCAACCTCCCGCACTTCGAGCTGTCCATTGTTCTCACGCCCAATGGGACAGGCACTCTCGTCTCCTGGGTCGGCGTGTTCGAGGACCGCGAATTCGCCGCGAAGTCGCGCCAGTTCCTCGAGACCGCCAATGAGCAGAACTTGGATCGGCTGACTCGTGAGGTCGCCCGGGGAACGCAGCGTGATGCCTGAACGGGAGAGGGATGCGGCGGCAGTTCACGTCTTCCCCCCGGCCATACCGTTGGTCACGATCCTCGCCGGCGTCGGCTTGAACCGTGTGTGGCCCCTCGGCATCGGCTTCGCGCTCCCGGCCCCGGCGCGCTACTGGCTCGGCGGAGCAATCGTGGTAGCTGCCGTTCTCGGTCTCGGTCTTTGGCCCGTCGTGCTCTTTCGGCGGAGTGGACAGAGCGCGAATCCCTGGAAGCCGACGCCGAGCCTCGTTGACCGCGGGCCCTTCCGCTTCACTCGCAATCCGATGTACCTGCAGATGGTCTTCGCGTGTCTCGGCGTCGCCGTCATGCTGATGAATTGGTGGATCGTCATTTTCACCGCGATCGCCGCATGGTTGCTTCAGCGACTCGCGATCGTCCCGGAAGAGGCCTACCTCGAGCGCAAGTTCGGAGACGTTTATCTCGCCTACAAGCGCCGCGTGCGGCGGTGGCTCTGACAACGAATGAAGCGGAGCGCGCCGCGGGATTGCCTGTCACCGCCCTCAAGGCATGGCGATCGCAAAGAGACACGGGTGTGAAGAAGAGCGGGTCGACAAAAGGCAAGTCCCCATCTCGACTGATCGACGCGCGGATCAAGGAGCTGGGCGACTGGCGGGGCAAGATGCTCAGCCGTCTCCGCGCGCTCGTGAAGGAAGCCGACCCCGGCGTCATCGAGGAGTGGAAGTGGCGAGGTGTGCCGGTGTGGTCGCATGACGGCATCATCTGCACGGGCGAGACCTATAAGAGCGTCGTAAAGATGACGTTCGCTAAAGGTGCGGCGCTGAAGGATCCGTCGGGCCTCTTCAACTCGAGCCTCGAGGGAAACACGCGGCGCGCCATCGACGTCCACGAAGGTGACAAGATCGACGAGGCGGCGCTGAAGGCGCTCGTCCGCGCCGCCGTCGCCTTGAACAGGGCTAAGGCTGGCTGCTCGGCCGCGCCGCCAGCCCCATGACGCGCCCCACCTGCGGCGCGCGCGGCAGCGCGTCGTGGGCCTTCTGGATCTGCGCAAGGCGGTCCAGGATCTCCGGCGCCATGGGGGCCGCGCGGCGCGTCTCCTGGCTCACGTGGAGGGACAGAAGCTCATTGGTGGAGGCGAGGTAGCCCGCCTCCGCGTGGTACATCTCGTGGAAGTAGTGGATGCGCCGACGGTCGAAGGCGAGGAGCCGCGTGGTGAAGCGGAGCGGGTCGCCCTCACGAACCTCGCGGTGGTACGTCACGTGGGCTTCCAGGCAGAACGTGGTCACGTGGTGCGCGCGGCGGTGCGCCTCGTCCAGCCCTACCCAGGCGAGCCACGCGTCGGTGGCGAGGTCAAACACCACCACGTAGTAGCCCATGTTCATGTGGTGGTTGTTGTCGATCCACTCCGCGCGGACCCGGTCGCGGTAGACGTCGAACGGCGCCGAGATCGCGCCGCGCGCAGCCGAGGGGCCGCTCACAGGAGGGCGCGCTGCCGGGCTTCGAGCTCGAGGAGGCGCTTCTTGAGCGGGAGCCCCCCACCGTAGCCGGTGAGGCGGCCGTCGCTGCCGATCACGCGGTGGCAGGGGATCACGATGGGCAAGGGGTTCTGCCCGTTGGCCGCGCCCACGGCGCGCACGGCGTCGGCCTTGCCGATCTGGCGGGCGATCTCGCCGTAGGAGCGCGTCTCGCCGTAGGGGATCGCCGCCACCGCGCGCCACACCTCGTGCTGGAACTCCGTACCCTCGGGGGCCAGGGGCAGGTCGAACTCGTCGCGCCTTCCTGCGAAGTACTCGCGGAGCTGGCGGATCGTCTCGGCGAAGGGCCTGGCGTCCTTCACCCAGTCGGGCTCGGGGCGGAACGTCTCACCGCCGCCGGGCAGCCAGATGAGCCGGAGGCCGCGCAGGCGCGCGCCGTCGGCGTCGCCCGCGAGCACGAGCATACCGATCGACGACTCCATCTCCGTGTAGCGGGTCATGGAGGTATGTTACCTCATGCGCCGAGGACAAGCCGTAGGCCCCGTCTCGCCGCTCGCGACGTGGTTCGCCGGCGCCGGCGCCGAGGGTCGCTTTCGGCGGTGCCGGCTTGGCCGTGTGCCCACCGTGCTGTCGCCGCGCGATCGGGCGTGGCGCGAGCTCGCTCCCGACTTTGCCGGCGCTTTCGCTCTCGCCGCCACCGGTTCGCCGTTCCACACCGCGCTCGAGCAGCGCTACGATCGCTCGTCCGATCGGCGCCGCCTGCCCCGCGCCCTCGCCGCCGGCGAGTCGGTCTACTTTCCCCAGGCGCATCAGGTCCTGCCCCGTGTGGCCCGGCTGATGGTGGCGTTGCGCGTCGCGTTCCTCGGGGGCGGGCGCGAGGAAACCTCCTTCCTCTTCCTGGCCGAGGGGCGAGGGCGCGAGGCGCTGGGCCTCCACCACGACGGCGAGGTCGACGCGTTCTGGCTGCAGCTCGAGGGCCGTCGCTTCGTCACCATCGGTCCACCGGTGCCGCGGGGCACACCCGAGGACTTTCTGGCCGACGAGGCGGCAGCCCGCGCCCTCGGATCCGGCCCGGCGCCGCGTGGCTGGTGGCGCGGCGCGCTCACGCCCGGCACGCTCTTCCATCTTCCGCCTCGCACGCCGCATCGGGTGATCTACCGTGGCCGGTCGCTCGCCCTTTCGCTGACGTGGAAGCGCCCCGCGCGCGGGGCGCGCGTCGATCCCGCCGCGCTGGTCGACTGGGATGTGGTGGCGGGCCGCGCGGATCGCGTGCCGCCGGTGCGGCGCGATCGGCTCTGGGCGCAAGTCCCCGCGGTGGCCGGAGCATTGCGCGCGGGCGAGGAGGCATTCACGCTCCACGTGCCGGGGGGTGCGCTGCGCCTGCCCGCGCTCGCGCACGCCGCCGCGCGGCGGCTCGGCATGATGCCGAGCTGGCGCGCCGTGACCGCGGCGCAGCGCGCGGGCGGCCTCGGCGCGCTGATCGAGCACGGGCTCCTCGCTCCACGCGACCTGCCGCTGCGTGTCCTGCCCGAGGACCCGCGGGCCCTGGACGGCTGGCGCTTCGCCTGAGCCGCGGCGGGCCGCGGCGCTACGCGGCGGCGCCCTGCCGCCAGAGCTGCGAGCGCGCGAAGAGTCCCGCGAGGATCAGCAGCATGCAGGCCGCGGGATACACCGGCGCGGCGCGCGGACCGGTGACCGCGGCGAGATAGCCGATCAGGAGCGCCCCAACCGGCGCGCCGCCCATGAGCCCGAGCTGGAACAGGGAGAGGATGCGCGCCCGATGGCTCGCCGGCGCTGCCCGCTGGACCAGCGTCCGGCCCTGCGTGATGACCACCCCGGCGCCGAGTCCCCACGCAAGGCAAAGGCCGAGGAGGCCACGGAACGGCAGCGCCAGCGACATCGCCGCGAGCACCAGGGCGCCGAAGGCGAGCGCGAGCAGGATGGCCCGGCCGGGCCGGCGCATGGCGCCGATGCGGATCTGCGCCAGCGTCGCCATGATGGTCCCCCCCCAGAAGGCGACCGATACCAGCGAGAGCTCCGCAGAGCCACCCCCGTACACATCGCGGACGAGCAGCGGCAGCACCACGAGGAAGGCGCCCACGTAGAGGATGCCGACGGCAAGCTGCGCGAGGAGCACGGGGGCGATCACGGCTGAAGCCATGGCCTCACGGAGACCGTCCAGCATGGCGGCGCGGCGGCTCTGGGCGGTCGCGTGGGGCGCAGGCGGCGCCGGTGGGAGGCGTAGCGCGGCCAGGCCGCCGCCGGCGAGGATCGCGGCCTGCAGCACCAGCAGCGCGGGCGCGCCGATGCGTCCCGCCGCCGCCCCG
This sequence comes from Candidatus Methylomirabilota bacterium, assembly GCA_035764725.1. NCBI lineage: Bacteria > Methylomirabilota (SeqCode) > Candidatus Methylomirabilota bacterium. Next base: position 6,868 of record DASTYT010000125.1, read on the forward strand.
GCCGCGATGCCCGCGAGCTGGGCGGCGAACTGCGTCGCGCTCATGATCGCGACCGCGCGGCCCAGATCCGCCCCGGCCACGCGTCCCAGCATGGCGTCGCGCGCGGGGACGACAAACGCGCCGAAGGTGCCGACCGCCAGTGCGTAGGCGATGAGCGCCGTGTAACTCAGCCAGCCCTGGGTGATGGCGGCGGCGAGGAAGAGTGGCGGGAGCGCCACGATGAGGTGCCCGCGCACGAGCAGTCGGCGCAGGTCGGTGCGGTCCGCCACCGCGCCCCCCAGCATCATGAAGACGATGGACGGCGCCATCAGCGACATCTGCGCGATCCCCACGCGCGCGGCCGGCTCGTGAAGGACGACCGTGACCAACCACGGGAACACGATGGTCTGCATCCCAAAGCTGGAGAACCACGACGCGATGCCGCCGAGGTACCAGGGGAACTCGCGAGTCGTCGCGGCCATGCCCACCATCTTTAACATGCCGGCGCTCCGGTGCCTGCCTTGACACACGCGCGCGGCGGCGCCTAGCATCGCCGCCATGGCGAGGGACGGGACGTCCGCGCGCGTGGCCTTCGACGTGGCGCGCGCCCGGCGGGAGACGCCGGGCTGCACGCGGGTGGCCCACTTCAACAACGCGGGCGCCGCGCTGCCCCCGCGCGTGGTCACCGACGCGGTCGCGCGGCACTTGGCCCTCGAGGCGGAGATCGGCGGCTACGAGGCTGCTGCCCGCGAGCGCGCCGCCATCGACCGCGTGTACGACGCAGTGGCGACGCTGCTCCACTGCCGCGCCGACGAGGTGGCCATCGTGGAGAACGCCACGCGCGCCTGGGACATGGCCTTCTACGCGCTGCGCTTCGAGAAGGGCGACCGCATCCTCACCGCCCGGGCGGAGTACGCGAGCAACTTCATCGCCTTCCTCCAGGTGGCGCGACGCACCGGCGCGGTGGTGGAGGTGATTCCCGACGACGACCAGGGCCAGGTGTCGGTGGAGGCGCTGGAGAGGATGGTCGACGGGCGCGTGAAGCTCATCGCCATCACGCATGTGCCGACCAACAGCGGGCTGGTGAATCCCGCCGCCGCCATCGGTCATGTGGCGCGGGCGGCGGGCGTGCCGTACCTCCTCGACGCGTGTCAGTCGGCGGGGCAGATGCCGCTCGACGTGGACGAGCTCGGCTGCGACATGCTCTCGGCCACCGGGCGCAAGTATCTCCGGGGGCCGCGCGGCACGGGCTTCCTCTATGTCCGGCGCGCGATGATCGAGCGGCTCGAGCCCCCGCTGCTGGACCTCCACGCCGCCACCCTAGTGGCGCCCGATCGCTACGAGATCCGCCCCGACGCGCGGCGATTCGAGAACTGGGAGTCCTACGTGGCGGGCAAGATCGGGCTCGGCGCGGCGGTGGACTACGCGTTGGGCTGGGGGCTGGACGCGATTCGCGACCGCGTCTATGCGCTTGCCGCGGCGCTGCGCGCCCGGCTCGCGGCGACGCCCGACGTCACCGTGCGCGACATCGGAGCCGAGCGTTGCGGCATCGTGACCTTCATCAAGGCCAGGCACGAGCCCGGAGCGATCCGCCAGGCCCTGGGCGCCCAGGGCATCAACGTGCACGTCTCGGCGACTGGTGACACGCGGCTCGACGTGGCGTCGCGCGAGCAGAGCGGCGTGGTGCGCGCGTCGGTGCACTACTACAACACCGAGGAGGAGATCGAGCGCCTCTGCGCGGCGCTCGCCGGGCTCTAGGCGGGGCTACTCGACGACGCGGTCGGCCCGGAGCAGCACGTTCTGGGGCAGGGTGACGCCGATCTGCTTCGCGGTGCGAAGGTTCAGCACGAGCTCGATCTTGGTGTAGTTTTCCACCGGCTGATCCTTCGGGGACCGGCCGGCGAGAATGCGCTGGACGACCTTCGCCATCATCTGGCCAACCTCACGATAGTTCTGCCCATAGCAGAACGTCCCGCCCTTGTCGCACAGGTTGGTCTCGTGGAACAGCGCAGGGAGGCGCTTCTCACGCAGGATCTCGATGATGATCGGCGCCTGCGCGGTGATCATGGCGTCGGAGATCTGGAAGAAGGCCTCGAATTCCTGAGGTTTGATGGCCTGGACGATCGAGCGCAGCTCGTCGATGGATCTCGCGTGCCGCTCGGTGAGCTGCACGTGCGCGCGCTTGGCTTCCTCGCGCGCTGTCCGGGCCGCCGCCTGCGCGATCGGGTTGTCGGGGTTGTAGATGGTGACGGCCCGGGTGAGCTTCGGCAGGAGCAGCTTGAGCACCTCCATGCGCTTGACCGTGAGGTCCCGGGTCAGCCCGTGGATGCCCGTGAGGCGCCCACCGGGCTTCGAGTAGCTGTCCACGAGCCCGGCGGCCTCCGGATCGGCGCCGGCGAAGAACACGAGGGGAACCTGAGTCGTGGCCCGCCGCGCCGCGGTGGTGACCGACGTGCTGGGGGTGATGATGGCGTCGACCTTGGCGGCTTCGAGCGCCCGGGCCGCCACCTCGACGGCCTTCAGGTCACCTTTCGCGTCGCGAACATCGAGGAAGATGTGCTTCCCCTCCTCGACACCCAGCTCCCGCAGCCCCTGCCGCAATCCGTCCAGCAGGTTCTCCCATTCACCGCCGTAGTAAATGACGCCCACCCGATGGGGACCGCCCGCCGCGTGCGCCGGGGCGGGCACGAGAGCGAGGAAGAGAAGGAGCGCGCCCATGGCGAAAGCGCGGAGGAGGATGAGCGGCTCGCGTTTCATGGATGATCGCTCGGCGAACAACGCAGCATCATTCATTCGGCGCGGGGCCGAAGAATGATCGCGTCGTACCAGGCCTCCGCGCGCTCGCCGGAGTCGTCGGTGTCGGTCATGACGGCGACCCCGGCCAGCCGGGACGGCTCGGCGCCGAAGAGTCGCCGGTAGTCCTCGTAGAAGTCGCGCCGCTCGTCGACCCAGCGGCCGACCTCGGCCGGCCCGCTCCGCACCACGAGCGTGCGGGCCCGCGCGGTGTAGGGGCTCGGGTAGGCGGTCTCCCGCGGCAGGCGGCTCTCCCACACGTAGTTGATGACGGCGCCCGGTGGGTACTCGCCGTAGAGCGCGCGGTAGAACTCGAACTTGGTGCGCTCCCAGACGCCCTCGCGCTCCGGATCGTACCGGAAGGCCACGTAGACCCGCGCCGGGTAGTCGTCGCCCCCCTTGCGGGTGGGGTCGGCGCGCTCGAGCAGGCGCCCGATCTTCCAGCGCCAGGTGATGATGGTATAGACGCGCGGATCCAGATCGAGGTGACGGTAAACGCCGGCGGCCGCCGCGTCGCTCTGCGCGTGCAGCGCCCAGCGATCCTCATCGCGCGACACTGCGTACCGCGTCTGGCGCGCGACACCGCGGAAGGCGAGCAGATGCCAGCCCGCGGGTAGCGTCTCCGGTGCGGCGGGCGCGGTGACGCGCAGCGCCTCGATGGGCGCGGCCGCGGGCTGGGCGCCCCCGGGCGCCACGGTCCCGGCGAGGAGCAGGGCGCTGGCGGCGAGGGCGAGGTTCCGGTAGTACCAGCGATGCAGCCGCGCCGGGCTCACGCCGCACGCGTAGAGGAGGCGCAGCGTCCACATGAGGCCGATGGTGCGCGCAACGCCCTCACGCTCCCACTTGCGGGCCGACGTCGTCACGCGCTCGCGCAGGGCGGCCTGCCGCCCGCGCCGCTTGAGCCGCCGCGTGAGCTCGATGTCCTCCATGAGCGGGATGTCGGGGAAGCCACCCAGCGCCTCGAAGACGTCGCGCCGCACGAACAGCGCCTGATCCCCGGTGGAAATGCCGCTCCACCGCGAGCGGAGATTCATGAGGCTCGCGATCATGCGGAACGGCCAGCGTGGGTTGTCGAGGCGCACGTCGAAGCGACCGGCCACCACCCCGGGCTCGGCGAGGGCCCGCGTGATGGAAGCTTCGAAGCCGTCCGGCAGGACGGTATCGGCGTGGAGGAACAGCAGCGTGTCGCCACGCGCGGCGCGCGCCCCCGCGTTCATCTGACGGGCCCGGCCGCGCTCGCACGTCAGCACCGTCACCCCGGCCACGCGCGCCGCTACCTCACGAGTGCCGTCGTCGCTGCCCGCGTCCGCCACAATGATCTCGGCGCCGGGGGCCGCCGCGCGCAGGGCGGGGAGGAGCCGCGCGAGGTTCGCCGCCTCGCGCAGCGCGGGCACGATGATCGCGAGCACGGCCCGCCCGCCCCGCGCGGGCTAGCGCGTCCAGCGGAGCCAGGCGTCGAAGAGGCGCTTGACTCCCGGCGTGAGGCGCGTGCGGTTGTAGGCGTCGCCCAGCTTGCGGATGGCGTCGGCCTGGGTGGGGTAAGTGTGGATGACGCGGGCGATCTTGCCGAGCCCGATGCCCTGGCCGATCGCGAGCGTCAGCTCGGGCAGCATCTCGCCCGCATGCCGGGCCACGATCGTCGCGCCCAGGATGCGATCGCTGCCTTCGGCCACGTGGATCTTCACGAAGCCTTCGGTCTCGTTGTCCAGCCGGGCGCGATCCACGTCGGCCAGCTCCTGGACGAACGTGCGCACGCGCTGGCCACGCGATTGCGCCTCCTCGGCGGTCAGCCCTACGTGGGCCACCTCGGGATCGGTATACGTGCAGCGCGGGAGCACGAGCGCGCTGGCCTGCGCCCGGCCGAGGAAGAGAGCGTTCTGGATGACCAGGCGCGCCTGGAAATCCGAGTGATGCGTGAACTTGAGCGCGGTGCAGATGTCGCCCGCGGCGTAGATGCGCGGATTCGTGGTGCGGAGGCGATCGTCCACCATCACGCCGGAGGCCTTGTCGTACGTCACCCCGGCCACCTCCAGGCCGAGCCCTTCGACGTTCGGCGCGCGACCGACGGCGACGAGGATCTCGTCGACCTCCAGCGGCTCCGCCGCACTGGCTCCGCCGCCCGCTTTCACGTCGTTGGCGCGTGCGAGGTGGAGGATCTTGCCGCCCGCGCCACGCTCCACCTTGACCACGCGCGTGTCCATTGCGAGGCGCACGCCGTCGCGCTCCAGCGCCGCCCGTGCGAGCCGGGCGGCATCGCCGTCTTCGCGGGCGAGGAGGCGGCCCGACATCTGCACCAGGTGCACCCGCGCCCCGAAGCGGGTGAACGCCTGGGCCAGCTCGCAGCCGATGGGTCCGCCGCCGATCACGGCGAGGCGCCGAGGGAGATTGATGAGCGAGAACACCGTCTCGTTGGTGAGATAGCCGCTCTCGCGGAGACCGGGTATGGGGGGCGCGGCCGCGCGCGCGCCGGTGGCGATCACCGCCTTCTTGAAGCGGAGCGTCCGCCCGTCCACTGTGACGGCGTCGGGCCCGGTGAAGGCACCCTGACCCAGGAACACGTCCACCCCGAGGCCCTTGAAGCGCGCGGCCGAGTCGATGGGGCTCAGCTCGGCGCGCAGCCGGCGCATGCGTCGCATCACCGCCGGGAAGTCCACCACGGGCTCGCCGGGGACGCTGACGGCGAGCGCGCCCGCGTCGCGCACGTCCGCCACCGCGCGCGCGGCGCGGATCAGCGCCTTCGAAGGCACGCAGCCGACGTTGAGGCAGTCGCCGCCCATGAGGTCGCGCTCGACGAGGGCGACCCGGGCGCCGAGGCCCGCGGCGCCCGCGGCGGCCACGAGCCCGGCCGTGCCCGCGCCGATCACGACGAGGTTGTAGCGGCCCGACGGCTCGGGATTGACCCACGCGGAAGGATGGGTGTTGGCAACCAACGCCTGGTTGTGCTCGTCCCAGGGCTCGAGCCGCACGGCGCCCTCGCTCAAGCCCCCGCCCTCCGCGCGAGGCTCGCCCGCGCCACTCGCGTGAGGTAGACGGTCACCACCACCGTCGCGATGAGCCCGACGCCGTAGAAGGCCCACTCGAGCGGTGTCCGCGCGCGCGCCGCGCCCGCGGCCAGCTCGCCTGCCACGGACCCCAGGTAGACATACATGGCGGTGCCGGGGAGTATCCCGACTGCCGTGGCGAGCGCGTAGTCACGCAGCGAGACGCGTGTGGCGCCGAAGGCGTAGTTGAGCAGATTGAACGGGATCACCGGCGAGAGCCGCATCAGCGCCACGATCTTCCAGCCATCCTGCGTGACCGTCGCGTCCAGCGCCTGGAGCTTCGGGTTCGCGGCGATCGTGCGCGCCACCCAGTCGCGCACGAAGTAGCGCCCCACCAGAAAGGCCGCGGTGGCGCCGCAGACCGCCGAGATCCATACGATGACGATGCCGTGCGCCACGCCGAACACCGCGCCCGCGCCGAGCGTCAGCACCGAGCCGGGGAGCAGCAGCACGCAGGCGATGATGTAGAGCCCGAAGAAGACCAGGGGCGCCACCGGACCCAAGCCGCGAATCCAGCCGAGGGCGGCGCCCAGCCAGGCCCCGGCGTCGAGCGCGCGCCCGAGCAGGAGCAGCGCGGCGACGGCGACGATCAGCAGGAGGAGTTTCATGGCGCGCCGCCGCTACGGATTGTCCCCGATGATCGCCCGCGCGACCCACGCGGTAACGATCCCGAACGGCAGATTGACCAGGACCAGGTAGAGGGTGAACATCGGCCCCTGCTTGAGCCCGAACGCCCCCGCGCCGGCCATCGGCAGAAAGAACAGGAACAGGGCCGCCAGCGGCGCGATGACATAGAGAAAACCGAATAGGTAGAGGTGGCTCCAGAAGGTGGGCAACAGGAGGCCGAACAGGATCCCCCACAGCCCGCCCCAGAACAGCGGCTTGTAGATCTCCGGCGACTGCACGGAGACCGGCGCCATGACGCCGAGCTTCTGGCTGAGCCCCACCGCGAACATGATGTGGCTCAGGACCACCACGGCCAGCGCGCCGACTACCCCCGACGCGAAGCAGATCGCCACCCGCTGCATCACAGTCATAGCGAAGACTCCTTTCTGCGGAGATCGTCACTTGCTGCGCCCGTCGGTCTCGAAGCATCTGGCCAAAGGAAGGCTCTGTCAAGGCAGGCCTCCGCGAGCGACAAGACAGAAAATGCGCGATAATTGGCGGCGATGCGCCGCTCGTCCTCCTTCGGCTCGCTGACCCTCGCCCTCGTCCTGCTCTTGGCGGCGCGTCTGGCCGCCGCGGCGCCCGCCCCGCCCACCGCCGAGGAGCTGGCCCGCCACGTCGCCGCGCTCACCGCGCCCGAGATGGAGGGGCGCGGATCCGCCACCGAGGGCGGCGAGCGCGCCGCGCGGTATCTCGCGTCGGCACTGGCGGCCATGGGGCTCAAGCCCGGAGGCGATAACGGGACCTGGCGCCAGTCCTTCGTGGTGCGCAAGGGGGTACGCGTGGCGCCGGGCGCGGCGCTCGCCCGCGTCGGCGGCGCGCCGCTCACCGTGGGCCAGGACTGGATGCCGCACGGGGGATCTCAGGCGGGCGAGGTCGAAGGAGACGTGGTCTTTGCGGGATCGGGCGGCGACTACGCCGGCGTGGACGTTCGGGGGAAGATCGCGCTGGTACTGGAGGACGGGGGCACCTCGCGGCTCGAGAAGCTGATCGCGGCCCGACACGCCGGCGCCGCCGCCGTCCTCGTCGTGGCGTCCGCCCTGCCCAGTGTCGAGCGTACGGCCGCGCCGGTGGCGATCCACTCGGCCACGCTGACCTCGGGCGCGGTGGATGCCCTGCTCGCCCCCAGCGGCTGGACCCACGCGAAGCTGATCCAGACGCGCGCGGCGACGCCGGGCACGGCCGTGACGACGGGCGCGCGCGTGCGCCTCAGCGTGCGCCTCGAGGCCTCCGATCGGCGCGCGGACAACGTGATCGGTCTCCTGCCCGGCACGGATTCCGCGCTCGCCGGTGAAGCCGTCGTGGTCGGGGCGCACTACGATCACCTCGGGCGCGTGAACGGCGCGGTCTACCCGGGCGCTGACGACAACGCCTCCGGCACCGCCATGGTGCTGGGACTGGCCCGCGCCTTCGCCGCCACGGGCGGCGCGCCGCGCACGATGATCTTCGCGCTCTTTTCCGGCGAGGAGGTGGGCTTGCTCGGTTCGGGCCACTACGTGGCGCACCCGACGGTGCCGCTCGACCGCACGGTCGCGATGGTGAACTTCGACATGGTCGGGCGCCTGCGCGACAACCGCGTCAGCGTGAGCGGCATCGAGAGCGCGGCGGGGCTCCGTGCGGCGGTCGCCGCGGCCGGCGCCGGCTCCACGCTGAAGCTCGACCTCCGCGACTCGCCCCACGGCCCCTCCGACCACGCGCGCTTCTACACGGCAGGGGTGCCCGTCGTCTTCTTCAATACCGGGCGCCACGACGACTATCACAAGCCCAGCGATACCGCCGATCGCATCGACGCCGCCGGCATGGCGCGCATCGGCGCGGTGGCCGTCCGGCTCACCGACGAGCTGGTGGCGACGCCGCGGCTCGTTTATGCGCAGGTGGCTCCGTCGGCCGGGCGGCGTCCGCCCGAGGCGCCGGGCGCGCAGGCGGGGAGCGGCGCCTTCCTCGGTGTCGCGCTCGACGGGCGCGGCGAATCGGACGGTCTGCGCCTGGGGTCGATCGTGCCCAATACGGGGGCGGCGCACGCCGGGCTGCGCGAGGGCGACGTGCTCGTGCGCATCGGCGATGGCACCATCGACAGCTTCGACGACCTGCGCAAGGCGCTGGCGCGACAGGCGCCCGGCGACACCGTGCGCGTGGTCTTTCTGCGGGACGGGCAGGATCAGACCGTCTCGGTCACCCTCGGCACGCGCCCCTGAGCGGGCACGCGGGAGAGCTACGTCCATGCGGATTGGGATCATCGGCGCGGGCGCCATCGGCAGCGTGGTGGGCGGGCTCCTCACCAAGGCGGGACACGACGTCACGCTGGTGGATCAGTGGCCCGAGCACGTGGAGAAGATGCGCAGCCAGGGGCTCAAGCTCTCCGGCACCTGCGGCGACCACCTGATCCGCGTCAACGCGATCCACATCCACGAGATGCAGCGCATCGCCGAGCCTTTCGAGGCCGCCTTCGTGGCGGTGAAGTCCTACGACACGGAGTGGGCGACCGCGCTTGCCATCCAGTACCTCCGCCAGCCCGACGGTGTGGTGGTGGATTTCCAGAACGGGATCAACGATCACCGCGTGGCGTCGGTGGCGGGTAAGGAGCGCACGCTCGGCTGCGTCATCACCATCGGCGCCGGCATGTACGAGCCGGCGCACGCCATGCGCACCGACAACATGGCGATCGGCTTCAAGATCGGCGAGCTGGACGGAAAGGACTCCGAGCGCGCCCGCCGCTTGGCCGAGGTCATGAGCGCCGTCGCCACCACCAAGGTCACGCCCAATCTCTTCGGCGAGCGCTGGTCCAAGCTCGCGGTGAACTGCATGGCCAACCCCCTCGCGGGCCTGTCCGGCTACGGCTCCGCCGAGGTGCGTAGCCAGCCCGAGCCCAGCCGCATCGCCATTCACGTGGCCGCGGAAGCTATCCGCGTGGGCGGCGCCTCGGGCTACGAGGTGGAGCCCATCTACGGCATCGTCGCGAAGCGCTTCGTGGACGCGGCCGAGGGCCGTGGCTACGACGAGGTGGCCAAGGACATGGCGGCCAGCGCCAAGAGCCTGTCCGGCGGCCGGCCCTCGCTCCTCCAGGACGTCATGCGCGGCCGCCGCACCGAGATCGAGTATTTGAACGGCTATGTCTGCACGGAGGGCCGGCGTCTCGGCGTGCCCACGCCGGTGAATGACGCGGTGGTGAAGACGGTGCTGTCGTACAAGGTCGGCGCGCTCAAGCCGGATCCCAAGAACCTGGCGCCGATCACGGCGGTGCTGCCGAAATAGGCAGGCGGCCCACTCACCCAATTGGCGCATGCCGCCGGCGCGCGATCGTAACAATATGCGCACGCCCGATTGTCACCTTTGGTGGCTCAGGATATATTCGCCGTGCGATCATGGCGAGCCTTAAGCGCAGTGTGATCAAAGTCTGCGGGGGGAAGGCAAATCACATGGTCTTGAAAATTGCCGTCCTCATTGTCGTCCTCGGCCTCGGTCCCGAATGTCTGTCCGCACAATCCAAGCAGGAGTTCAAGATGTCCGTCGTGGTCGCCGAGGATACGGCCTGGGGCCGGGCCGCCAAACGATTCGCCGATGCTCTGAGGCATAGAACGCAGGCGCGCATCAACGTAACAAACTATTTCGACGGCAAGCTCTTCGCCGACCGGCAGACAACCGAGTTTAACCTCCTGCAACAGGGCGCGGCTGATTTCGCCATCGGGTCGACGATCAACTGGTCTCCTCAGGTGAAGGAGTTGAATCTCTTCGCCCTGCCTTTCATGTTCCCGAGCTACCGGGCGGTGGATGCGGTCCAAGCGGGCGATCCCGGCAGGCGGCTGTTCAAGCACATCGAGCGGAAGGGCGTCATCCCGATTGCGTGGGGGGAGAACGGCTTCCGCGAGTTGACGAACGGGATACGGCCGATCCGCCGGCCGGAAGATCTCCAAGGTCTGAAGATCCGCGTAGTTGGGATACCAATCCTCGTGGAGATTTTCGAGGCGCTCGGAGCGAAGCCGGTCCGGATGAACTGGGGTGAGGCCCAGATCGCCATCCGACAACGGACGGTGGACGGACAAGAGAATCCGGTCGCCCTGATCATTCCGTACAGGATATGGTCGGATCACCGCTACATCACCCAATGGCACTATGCCATTGACCCGCTCATCCTCGCCGTGAGTGCCCGGACATGGGCCGCCCTGGCGCCCGAGGACCGCAAGATCGTGTCGCGAGTGGGCGAGGAGATCATGGCCGTGCAGAAGAGGGAAGCCCGCGAGGGACTGGAAGGGGGTCTCGTCGATACCCTTCAGCGGATCTACGGAATGGAAGAGGTTCGGCTATCCCCGGCCGACATCAAGGCATTCCGCGACAAGACTCGCCCGGTCTACGCCCGATGGGCAGATGAGATTGGCGCCGAACTGGTGCGCGACGCGGAGCAGGTGGTGGAGAGCGTGAAGTAGGACGAGCTCTCGTCGGTTGGGCCACCGCGGCGTGACCACGATGGCCCGAGCGCTACGACGGAGTAACGGCGTGGCAAGGGCGGAGCAGCCCGACGTGCGTGCCCCTGTTGGTGCTGTTTTGGGGCGACGCCAAGCCTAATGTTGAGGATGCCCGACGCCGTGGCACAAAAGTCTTTCTGCAGGTGGGGTCGGTCGAGGAGGCGGTGACGGCAGCCGAAGCTGGGGTGGATGCGATCATCGCTCAGGGCGTTGAGGCCGGTGGACACGTGAAGGGGACCACGTCGCTGTCGACGCTCGTGCCGGCAATCGTCGAAGCGGTAAGCCCGGTGCCTGTGGTCGCCGCTGGAGGAGTCGCCAACGGCAGAGGGATTGTCGCCGTTTTGAGCCTCGGCGCGCAGGCCGTATCGATGGGCACCAGGTTTCTTGCCAGCGCCGAAGCCTTCGTGCCTGATGGTTACAAAGACCGGATCGTGAAGAGTACAGCCGAGGACACCGTCTATACTCAGCTGTTCGACATAGGTTGGCCGGGTGCCCCGCACCGAGTCCTACGAAACAAGGCGGTCATCGAGTGGGACGCAGCGGGTCGCCCTTCATGAGGCAAACCACGTTGCCGTGCGATTGCATGAACTGTAAGAGGCGAGTCTGTGAGGCGTAGAGTCCTCAAGCTCGTCACCGCGTTAGTTCTTGGCCTTTTCACCGC
>DASTYT010000126.1 GCA_035764725.1 Candidatus Methylomirabilota bacterium
CCGCAGTGAACACGCCGGGGACACTCGTCATCCATCGCTCGTCGCGCCAGACATTGCCCCGGTCGGTGAGTCGCACCCCGAGCTGGTCGAGCATGCCCGCCCGCTCCGGGCCCACGAAGCCCATGGCGAGGAGCACGAGGCGACAGGGCAGGGTGAACTCCGTGCCGGGCCTTTCCTTGAAGCCGGGGCGGCCGTCCACCGTCGCCATTTCGACCTCGACCGCCTCGAGCCCGGTGACCGCGCCGCTCGCATCGCCGATGAAGCGCCGGGTCGACACGGAGTAGACGCGCTCTCCGCCCTCGGCGTGGGCGGAGGAGACGCGATAGACGTTCGGCCAGGTGGGCCAGGGATTGTCGGCGGCGCGCGCCTCGGGCGGACGTGGCAGGATCTCGAACTGATGCACCGAGGCGGCGCGCTGGCGATGCGCGGTGCCGAGGCAGTCGGCGCCGGTATCGCCGCCGCCGATGATCACGACCGGCTTGCCCTCGGCGGTGATGAAGGCGGCCTCGTCGATGCGCTCGCCTTCGCAGCGCCGGTTCTGGAGCGTGAGGTAGTCCATCGCGTAGTGGATCCCGCGCAGCTCGCGGCCCGGGATGGGCAGGTCGCGGGGCGCGCAGGCGCCGCCGGTGAGGACGAGGGCGTCGAAGGTCCGCCGGAGCTCGGCCACGTCCACGTTCTGGCCCACGTGCGCGCCCGTGACGAACACCGTACCCTCCGCCTCCATCTGGCGGAGGCGGCGGTCGAGCACCCGCTTCTCCATCTTGAACTCGGGAATGCCGTAGCGCAGCAGCCCGCCGATGCGGTCCGCGCGCTCGTAGACGGTGACGGCGTGGCCGGCGCGCGTGAGCTGCTGGGCGGCAGCGAGGCCCGCGGGGCCCGAGCCCACGATGGCGACCTTCTTGCCGGTGTGAACCCGGGACAGCTGTGGCCGCACCCAGCCCTCAGCGAAGGCGCGGTCGATGATGGCCAGCTCGATGGCCTTGATCGTCACCGGGTCGTCGTTGATACCGAGCACGCACGAGCCCTCGCACGGCGCGGGGCAGAGCGTCCCGGTGAACTCGGGGAAGTTGTTGGTGGCGTGCAGGCGGTCGATGGCCTCGTGCCACCGGTCCCGGTAGACGAGGTCGTTCCAGTCCGGGATCAGGTTGCCGAGCGGGCAGCCTTGATGGCAGAAGGGGATGCCGCAGTCCATGCAGCGCGCGCCCTGCTTCTGGAGCCGGTCGGCCGGCCACGGCAGCATGACCTGCTGCCAGTCGCGCACGCGCTCCTCGACCGGGCGATACGGCTGCTTGTCCCGCTTGAACTCGATGAAGCCGGTGACCTTGCCCATTCCGGGACTACCCGTGCGCGCTCGCCATCACCGCGTCGTCCACCGACATGCCGGTCTCCTGCGCCTTCTTGATGGCAACGAGCACGCGCTTGTAGTCCTTGGGCATGACCTTGACGAAGCGCTCGCGCGCGCGCTCCCAGTTGACGAGGAGGCGCGCGGCCACCGCGCTCTGGGTGTAGCGGATGTGGCGCGAGAGGAGATCCTTCACGAGCTCCACGTCCTCCACGTCCACCAGGGGCTCGAGGTCCACCATGCCGAGGTTGCAGCGGCGCTTGAAGTCGCCCGCCTCGTCGAGCACGTAGGCCACGCCGCCCGACATGCCCGCGGCGAAGTTGCGGCCGGTGCGGCCGATCACCACCACGCGGCCGCCTGTCATGTACTCGCAGCCGTGGTCGCCCACTCCCTCCACCACGGTGGCGGCCCCGCTGTTGCGCACGGCGAAGCGTTCGCCCGCGACCCCGCGGAAGTAGGCCTCGCCGCCGGTGGCTCCGTAGAGCACCACGTTGCCGACGAGGATGTTCTCCTCGGGCACGAACGTCGCCTCCCGCGGGGGATACGCGATGATCTTGCCCCCGGAGAGACCCTTGCCGAGATAGTCGTTGGCGTCGCCCTCGAGGGTGAGCGTGATGCCCTTCGGCACGAAGGCGCCGAAGCTCTGACCCGCGGACCCGGAGAAATGGAGGCGGACAGTGTCGTCGGGCAGTCCCGCCGCGCCGTGGCGCGAGGTGACCTCGTAGCCGAGGATGGTGCCGACCGTCCGGTTGACATTGCGAATCGGGAGCCGTATATCGACCGGCTCGCCCCGCTCCAGCGCGGGCCGGCACATCGGCACCAGGGTGGTCATGTCGAGCGACTTCTCGAGGCCGTGGTCCTGCTCCACGACCTTCCGGACCGCCACCTCGAGGCCTACCGCCGGGCGGTGGAGCAGCGGCGTGAGGTCGAGCCCCTTGGCCTTCCAGTGCTCCACCGCGCGGCGGACCTCCAGCCGGTCGGCGCGCCCGATCATCTCGTCCATGGTGCGGAAGCCCAGGGACGCCATGATCTCGCGCACCTCCTCCGCGATGAAGCGGAAGAAGGTCTCTACGAACTCCGGCTTGCCGGCGAACTTGGCGCGGAGGCGCGGATCCTGAGTGGCGATGCCGACGGGGCAGGTGTTCAGGTGACAGACCCGCATCATGATGCAGCCCATCACCACCAGCGGCGCGGTGGAGAAACCGAACTCCTCGGCACCCAGCAGGGCGGCGATCGCCACGTCGCGGCCCGTCTTCAGCTGGCCGTCCGCCTGCACGATGATCCGGTCGCGCAGCTTGTTGAGCACGAGCACCTGCTGCGTCTCGGCCAGGCCCAGCTCCCAGGGGACGCCGCCATGCTTGAGCGAGGTGAGCGGCGAGGCGCCCGTGCCGCCGTCGTGGCCGGAGATCAGCACCACATCCGAGTGGGCCTTGGCCACGCCCGCAGCGACGGTGCCCACGCCCACCTCGGCCACGAGCTTCACACTGATGCGCGCCCGCGGGTTCGAGTTCTTGAGGTCGTGGATGAGCTGGGCGAGGTCCTCGATCGAGTAGATGTCGTGATGCGGCGGCGGAGAGATGAGCCCCACCCCCGGCGTCGAGTGCCGCACCCGGGCGATCCACGGATAGACCTTGTGCCCCGGGAGCTGGCCGCCCTCGCCGGGCTTGGCGCCCTGGGCCATCTTGATCTGGAGGTCGTCGGCGTTGACCAGGTACTCGCTGGTGACACCGAAGCGCCCCGAGGCGACCTGCTTGATCGCGCTGCGGCGGGAATCGCCATTCGGGTCCGGCACGTAGCGGGTGGCGTCCTCGCCGCCCTCGCCGGTGTTGGACTTGCCGCCGAGGCGGTTCATGGCGATGGCGAGGGTCTCGTGGGCCTCCTGGCTGATGGACCCGTACGACATGGCGCCGGTGGCGAAGCGGCGGAGGATGCGCTCGACGGGCTCCACCTCGCTCAGCGGGATGGGCACGGGCGCCGTCTTGAACGTGAAGAGGCCGCGGAGGGTGGCGAGGGTCCGGCTCTGCTCGTCCACCGCGCGGGTGTAGTCCTTGAAGATCTTGTACTGACCGCTCCGCGTGGCGTGCTGGAGCTTGAACACCGTCTCCGGGTTGAAGAGATGGTACTCGCCGTCCCGGCGCCACTGGTACTCGCCCCCCCACTCCAGCTCGGGCTCGGCCACCGGGCGCTCGGGGAAGGCGCGCGCGTGCCGCGCCTCGGCTTCCGCCGCGATCACGTCGATGCCGACGCCCCCGATGCGGGAGGCCGTCCACGTGAAGTACTTGTCGACGAAGGCCTTGTCGAGGCCGATGGCCTCGAAGATCTGGGCGCCCCGGTACGACTGGATGGTCGAGATGCCCATCTTCGAGATGACCTTGAGCACGCCTTTGTTCAGCGCCTTGATGTAGTGCTTCACCGCGGTGGTCTGATCCAGGCCCGGGAGCATGTTCTGCCGGATCATGTCGTCGAGCGTCTCGAACGCGAGGTAGGGGTTGATGGCCCCCGCCCCGTAGCCCAGCAGCAGCGCGGCGTGATGGACCTCGCGCGCGTCGCCCGACTCCACGATCATTCCTACCTTGACGCGCAGCCCCTCGCGGATCAGGTGATGGTGCACGCCTGCGGTGGCGAGCAGGGACGGGATAGGCGCCAAGCGCTCGTTCACGCCACGGTCGGAGAGAATCAGGTAGGAGTGCCCCTCGTGCACCGCCGCGCTCGCCTGGCGGCAGAGGTCCTCGAGCGCCGCAGCCAGCGCGCCGCCGCCGCCCCGCGCCGGGTAGACCATCTGGATCGTCTTCGAGCGGTAGTGCGGCACGTCCGAGTGGCGGATGCGGGCCACTTCCTCGTTATCGAGGATCGGAGTCCTGAGCTTGAGCTGCCGCGCCGCCTCGGGGGTGGGCTCGAGGAGATTGCCCTCGGGCCCGATGGTGGTGGCGATCTGGGTCACCAGCTCCTCGCGGATCCCGTCCAGCGGCGGATTGGTGACCTGGGCGAAGAGCTGCTTGAAGTAGTCGTAGAGCAGCCGCGGCCGGTTCGAGAGCACGGCGAGGGCGGTGTCGGTGCCCATGGAGCCCACGGGCTCCTCGCCCGCGGTGGCCATCGGGGCGAGGAGGAGGCGGAGATCCTCGTGCGTGTAGCCGAAGGCCATCTGCCGCTGGAGCACCGTCTCGTGGTTGGGCTCAGGCACGTAGGGCGGCACGGGCAGCGTCTCGATGGGCCTGATATGCGTCTTCAGCCACTCGCCGTAGGGATGCTGGCCGGCGTACGCCTTCTTGAGCTCGGCGTCGTCGATGATGCGCCCCTGCGCGGTGTCGACGAGGAAGATGCGGCCGGGATGCAGACGCTCCTTGAGCAGCACGCGCTCGGCCGGGATGTCCAGCACGCCGACCTCGGACGCCATGATGACCATGTCGTCCTTGGTGACGTAGTAGCGCGAGGGCCGGAGGCCGTTCCGGTCGAGCACGGCCCCGATCACGGTGCCGTCGGTGAAGGCGATGGACGCGGGGCCGTCCCAGGGCTCCATCAAGCAGCCGTGGTACTCGTAGAAGGCCTTGCGGTCCTCGCTCATGCCCTCGTGGCCCGCCCACGCCTCGGGGATCATCATGAGAATGGCCAGCGGCAGCGGCCGGCCCGCCATCACGAGGAACTCGAGCACGTTGTCGAAGGAGGCAGAGTCGCTGCCGCCCTCGAGCACGATCGGCATCAGCTTCGTGAGGTCCTCGCCCAGCACCGAGGAGCGAACGATCGCCTCGCGCGCGTGCATCCAGTTGATGTTCCCGCGCAGGGTGTTGATCTCCCCGTTGTGGGCGATCATCCGGTACGGGTGCGCCAGCGGCCAGGACGGGAACGTGTTGGTCGAGAAGCGCTGGTGGACCAGGGCGAGCGCCGAGTCCACGAGCGGATCGATGACGTCGGGGAACATCGCCTCGATCTGGTCGGCCGAGAGCATGCCCTTGTAGATGAGGGTGTTCGCGCTGAGGCTCGGCACGTAGAAGCACTTCTTCTCGGCGAGGGCGGTCCGGTTCACCGCATGCTCGACCCGCTTGCGGATCACGTAGAGCTTGCGCTCGAACGCGGCCCGGTCGGCCACGCCCGGCGCGCGGCCCACGAAGACCTGCTGGAACACGGGCTCCACGGCGCGCGCGCTCGGCCCCACCGCGGACGAGTCGGTGGGCACGTCCCGCCAGCCGAGCACCTTCTGGCCTTCTTCCTGGACGATCTCCTCGAGGATCCGGCGGCACTCCGCCGCCTCGCCGGCCGCCCGGGGGAGGAAAACGAGCCCGGCCCCGTAGTGCCCGGGCGCGGGGAGGGTGAAGCCCAGGCGCGCGCACTCGCGGCTCAGGAAGGCGTGGGGCATCTGGATGAGGATGCCCGCCCCGTCGCCGGTGTTGACCTCGCAGCCGCACGCGCCCCGGTGCAGGAGGTTCTTCAGTACCTCGAGGGCCTGGCTCACGATGGCGTGGGATCGACGCCCCTTGATGTCCACGACGAAGCCGACGCCGCAGGCGTCGTGCTCGTGGGCGGGGTCGTAGAGTCCCTGGGCCGGGGGCAGACCGGGGGCGGCGGGGCTTGTCCGCATCGACGTCGTCTCCTTCGGCGCGTCCATCGGGCTCATGTTGTGAGTCCCAAACCTATCCCAGCCCAGAGCATTAGCCAAGCCCAAAATAGAAAATTCATTGTATAAGCCCTGCTAATGGGATAGGGTCGGGGCATGACCCTGGACAGCCTCCGCCTCTACTGCGACGTCGTGCGGTTGCGGAGCTTTTCCCGAGCCGCGGCGGCCAGCGGCGTCTCGCAGTCGGCGGCCAGCCAGGCCATCCAGCAGCTCGAGGCCGAGCTGGACGCAACCCTGCTCGACCGGACGCGGCGGCCCCTCGAGCCCACCGCGGAAGGGCGCGGCTTCTACGAGGCCGCCCGCACGCTGCTCGCCGGATTCGACAAGGCCCGCGCCGATTTGGCCGCCTCGCAGCAGCGCGTGGAGGGAACGGTGCGGGTGGCCGCGATCTACTCCGTCGGCCTTCACGACATGAGCCGGCACATGCAGCCGTTCATGGCCGCTTTTCCCCGCGTGCGCGTGCTCCTCGAGTGCCTGCACCCGCACAAGGTCGTCGAGGCGGTGCTGAATGACGAAGCGGACCTTGGCATCCTTTCCTATCCCGCCGCGAGCCGGGCGCTCCAGGTGCTGCCGCTGCGCGAGGAGCCGATGGTGGTGGTCACGCACCCGAGCCATCGGCTGGCGCGCCGCCGACGGGTGACGCCGGCGGACCTCGACGGCGAGCGCTTCGTGGCTTTCGATCACGACCTGCCGATCCGCCGGGCCATCGACCGAGCTCTCAAGCAGCACGGTGTGCGCGTGGATGTGGCAATGGAGTTCGACAACGTGGAGACGATCAAGCAGGCCATCGGCATCGCCGCCGGCATCAGCATCCTTCCCGCGCCGACGGTGCAGAAGGAGAGCGAGATCAAGACGCTCGCGGTGGCCGATCTCGCCCTCGCCGGCCTGGTCCGGCCGGTCGCCATCATCCACCGCCGCGGCCGCCATCTCACCGCCGCGGTGTCCCGCTTCATCGGCCAGCTCCGCAGCGATGACGCGCGCGGGCCGAGCCGCTCCGCCTCCGCGTGACGCGCCCGCTCCGCGTGATAGGGTAGATCGTATGGACGTCACACGCTTCGAGACGCGGCGGGGCGCCCGCGTCTACCAAATGCCGGTGGAGACCTTCCCCGGCCACGTGAACAACATCTACCTGATCGTGGACGGCGACCACGTCACGCTCTTCGACGTGGGCTCGGGGCTGCCAGATTCCAACGCGGGGCTCGAGGCGCGCATGGTCGAGGTGCGCGAGCGGTTCGGTGAGACGGCCACGCTTGCCTCCGTGCAGCACGTGGTGATCAGCCACGCCCACATCGACCATTTCGGCTGGGTCGGCCGCTTCACCCGCGAGAGCGACGCCGCGGTGTACGTGCACGAGCTTGATGCCCGCGTCCTCGTGAACTTCGAGGAGCGCATCGTGCTCGCCTCGAAGGACCTCCGCGTGTTCATGGAGCGGGCGGGGGTGAAGCCCGAGCTGCGGGCCGAGCTCGAGGAGGCCTACCGCTTCTCCAAGCTCTTCTTCAAGTCGGTCGAGATCGACCACGTGGTGAAGGACCGCGAGCGCATCATCAACGGCTATCGCGTGCACCACACGCCCGGCCACTGCCCCGGGCAGATCTGCCTCGAGGTGGACGATCTTCTCTTCACCGCGGACCACGTGCTCTCGCGCATCACCCCGCATCAGTCGCCCGCCGCCATCACCCCCTTCTGCGGCCTCGAGCTCTACCTCCAGGCCCTCGAGCGGATGCGGGAGCTGCCGGGCATCCGCCTCTCGCTGCCCGGCCACGAGGCTCCCATCGAGGATCTGGCCGGCCGCATCGACGGGATCGTGGGCCATCACGACCGCCGGCTCAGCCAGGTACTGGATATTTGTCGGGAGCCCCTGGCTCTCGTCGAGGTGTCCAAGCGGCTTTTCGGGGCCAAGACCGGCTACACGCGCCTCCTCGCCCTGGAGGAGGCGGGCGCCCACGTCGAGTACCTCTTCCAGCGCGGCGAGTTGCGCATCGCGAACCTCGAGGACGTCACCCGCGAGCCCAATCCGACCATCCGGTACGAAGCGCGTCGCGGACGGTGACCGATGGGGTGGACGGATGGGGTGGTGGCCCGACGGTCAGACCGCGGACAACCTTGCTAAACCTTTGGCGTTTGGGTAGCATGGACATGGGCTCTGACATCTCCCGAAGGGTTCCCGGATGCCTCACGCCTCCGGGTCCACTCCGTCCAGGGTCAGGGAATTCCAGGAAGACAAGAGCACAAGCAAATTCCGTCCGTCTGACACACGGAAAGGACTGAAGACGATGAGTGACGTAGTCGCGCCCGCGTCCGCTGTCGCAAAGCCCCGCCGCACGCTGACCCGCGCGGTGATCCGGTTCGCGGGAGACTCCGGCGACGGCATGCAGGTCACGGGCGAGCAGTTCACCACCGAGGCGGCGTGGGCCGGCAACGACATCTCGACGCTGCCGAACTTCCCGGCCGAGATCCGCGCCCCCGCCGGCACCCTGTTCGGGGTGTCGTCGTTCCAGCTCCAGTTCGGCAGCCAGCGCGTGTACACGCCGGGCGATCAGCTGGACGCGCTGGTGGCGATGAACCCCGCCGCGCTCAAGGTGCACCTGGCCGATCTCAAGCCGGGCGGCATCCTCATCGTCAACACCGCGGCCTTCGAGGAGCGGAACCTGACCAAGGCCGGGTACGCCAAGAACCCGCTGGAGGATGCGGACCTCGCGTCCAAGTACCGCCTGCACCAGGTGGATATCACCGGACTCACCAAGGCGGCCCTGGAAGACCTGCCGCTCAACGCGAAGGAGAAAGACCGCTGCAAAAACTTCTTCGCCCTCGGGCTCGTGTCCTGGATCTACACGCGGCCCCTCGATCCCACCCTCGACGCGATCAAGAAGCGGTTCGCCAAGAACCCCACCTTCGTCGAGGCCAACATCCGTGTCCTCAAGGCGGGGCACGCCTTCGGCGAGACGGCGGAGATCTTCGCGGAGAACTACGGCGTCGATCCCGCCGAGATGGCGCCGGGCGTGTACCGGAGCATGATCGGCAACCGCGCGCTCGCCTGGGGACTCCTCGCGGCCGCCGAGCGCACGCAGATCCCCATCGTCTTCGGCGCGTATCCCATCACGCCGGCCTCGAGCATTCTCGAGGAGCTGGCGATGCACAAGCGGTTCAAGGTGCGGACCTTCCAGGCCGAGGACGAGATCGCCGCGGTGACCTCCGCGGTGGGGGCGTCCTTCGGGGGCGCCATCGGGGTCACCGCCTCGAGCGGGCCCGGCATCGCGCTCAAGGGCGAGGCGATCGGCCTCGCGGTGATGGCCGAGCTGCCGCTGGTGATCTTCGACATCCAGCGCGGCGGCCCCAGCACGGGCCTGCCCACCAAGACCGAGCAAGCCGACCTCATGCAGGCGCTCTACGGGCGCAACAGCGAGTCCCCCATCGTGGTGCTCGCGCCGTCGAGCCCCGGCGACTGCTTCTTCATCGCCTACGAGGCGGTGCGCATCGCCATCAAGTACATGGTGCCGGTCATGGTGCTCTCGGACGGCTACCTCGCCAATGGCTCCGAGCCGTGGCTCCTGCCCGATCCGAAGACCCTGCCGGACATCCCGGTGCACTTCCGGACGGAGAAGGAAGGATTCTTCCCCTACATGCGCGATCCCGCCACCCTGGCGCGGCCGTGGGTCCGACCCGGCACGCCTGGCCTCGAGCACCGCATCGGCGGCATCGAGAAGCAGGACGTGACCGGCAACATCTCCTACGAGCCGGAGAACCACGACCACATGGTGCGGACCCGCGCGGAGAAGGTGCGGCGGGTGGCCCAGGAGATCCCGCCGCTGAGCATCAACGGCCCGCACACGGGCGACGTGCTCGTGGTGGGCTGGGGCGGCACCTTTGGCGCCATCACCGCGGCGGTGGAAGAGGCGCAGATGGAGGGGAAGGCGGTATCCTCCGTCCACCTGCGCTATCTCAACCCCCTGCCGCCGGACCTCGGCCAGACCCTCCGCCAGTTCCGCAGGGTCCTGGTGCCGGAGATCAACAGCGGTCAGCTCGTGCGGATCCTCCGGGCGGAGTACCTCGTGGATGCGGTGGGCTTCAACCGCGTGCGCGGGGTCCCGCTGCAGACGCAAGAGATTCTCGAAGCCATCAATCAACTCGTGGAGGCTGCGCGGTGAGTACGGTAAAGGGAGCTCCCGAGGCCGCGTCGAACGGCCCGCGCTACACGAAGAAGGATTTCGAGTCCGACCAGGACGTGCGCTGGTGCCCGGGGTGCGGTGACTACGCGATCCTGAGCGCCGTGCAGAAGGCGATGCCCGATCTCGGCATCCCCAAGGAAGACATCGTGTTCATCTCGGGCATCGGCTGCTCGAGCCGCTTCCCGTACTACATGAACACCTATGGCTTCCACACCATTCACGGGCGCGCGCCCGCCATCGCGACCGGGCTGAAGCTCGCCCGGCCCGACCTCAAGGTGTTCGTCGTCACCGGTGACGGGGACGGCCTTTCGATCGGCGGTAACCATCTCCTGCACGTGCTGCGCCGGAACGTGGATGTCACCATCCTCCTGTTCAACAACAAGATCTACGGGCTCACCAAGGGCCAGTACTCGCCCACCAGCGAGCTGGGCAAGGTGACCAAGTCGACGCCGCTCGGCTCCGCCGACCGGCCGTTGAGCCCGTGCTCGTTCGCGCTCGCGGTGGGTGCGACCCTCGTGGCGCGTACCGTCGACCGGAACATCGCGCACATGGAGGAGACGCTCAAGCGCGCGGCCGCCCACAAGGGCGCCGCCTTCGTGGAGATCCTCCAGAACTGCAACGTGTACAACGACCTCGCGTGGAACGTGCTCTACGATCGCGAGTCAAAGATCCACCACGAGCTCCGGCTCGAGCACGGCAAGCCCCTCGTCTTCGGGCCGGCCGACGACCGGAAGGGCCTGGTTCTCGAGGGGGTGAAGCCCAAGGTCGTGAGTGTGAAGGACGTCCCCGAGAGCGCGCTCTGGGTGCACGACGAGAAGAACGTCAACGCGGCGAAGCTGATCGCCGACCTCTTCGCACCCGATTTCCCCGTGCCCATCGGGGTGCTCAGCGATATCGTCGCGCCCGTCTACGAGGAGGTCGTGCTC
>DASTYT010000127.1 GCA_035764725.1 Candidatus Methylomirabilota bacterium
TGCTGCGCTCGCCGCACGTGGACAAGACCTCGCGCGAGCAGTTCGAGATGCGCACGCACAAGAGGCTCCTCGACATCGTCGACCCGACCCCGCAAACCGTCGACTCGCTGATGAAGCTCGACCTGCCCGCGGGCGTGGTGGCGGAGATCGTCGAGTAGGAATATGGTCACCCTGTCCGCCGACCAGAAGATCCGGATCCGCCTGAAGGCCTACGACCACCACCTGCTCGACCGCTCCATGAAGGAGATCGTCGAGACGGTACGGCGCACGGGCGCCCGCGTGACGGGGCCGGTGCTCCTGCCCACCATCATCAACCGATGGACGGTGCTCCGCTCGCCCCACGTCGACAAGACCTCGCGCGAGCAGTTCGAGATGCGCACGCACAAGCGGCTGCTCGACATCCTCGATCCCACGCCTCAGACGGTGGACGCGCTCATGAAGCTCGAGCTGCCCAGCGGCGTCGACGTCGAGATCAAGCTCTAGCCCGCGCACATCAGGAACAGCGAGAACTTTCGCCATGGCGATGAAAGAGGGACTGATTGGCCGCAAAGTCGGCATGACGCAGGTCTTCGGGGACGATGGGAACATGATCCCGGTCACCGTGGTCCAGCTCGGCCCCTGCACGGTCGTCGAGGTGCGGTCGAAGGCCACGCACGGCTACGACGCGCTCCAGCTCGGCTTCGAGCCGAAGAAGAAGAACGTGACCAAGGCGATGAGCGGCGTCTACAAGAAGGCCGGCGTGGCCACGCCCATGCGCGTGCTCCGGGAGATCCGCCTGCAGAAATCGGAGGCGCTTGCGCCCTACTCGGTGGGTCAGTCTCTGACCGCGGAGATCTTCAGCCCGGGCGAGCTGGTCGACGTGGTCGGCGTGACCAAGGGCAAGGGATTCCAGGGTGGCGTGAAGCGCCATGGCTGGGCGGGCGGCGACGCCACCCACGGCTCGATGTTCCACCGGGCCCCCGGCTCCATCGGGGCCTCCTCCGATCCCTCGCGTGTGTGGCCAGGTCATCCCCTGCCGGGCCGCATGGGCGGTGATCGCCGCACCGTGCTGAACCTCCCGGTCGTACGCGTGCTCGCCGAGCAGAACCTCATCCTGCTCCGGGGCGCGGTGCCGGGCGCGCGCGGTGGCGTCGTGCTGGTGCGGAAGAGCGTGAAGCAGACCAAGGCGCAGCAGCAGAAGCAGGGGGCGAAGTAGCGATGCCGAGCCTACCCATTCTCGACGGCAGCGGGAAGTCCCGCGGCACCCTCGAGCTTGCCGACGCGGTGTTCGGGGGCGCGGTGAGCGTGCCCATGGTGCATCAGGCGGTGGTGCGCGAGCTTGCCGACCGGCGCGTGGGGACGCACTCCACGCGCGGCCGCAGCGAGGTGAGCGGCGGCGGTCGGAAGCCGTGGCGGCAGAAGGGCACCGGGCGCGCCCGCCAGGGCTCGATCCGCGCCACCCAGTGGAAGGGCGGCGGCAAGCCGTTCGGCCCGCGGCCGCGCAAGTACGACAAGGCCATGCCCGCGGAGATGCGGCGGGCCGCCCTGCGCGCGGCCCTGGCCGCGAAGGTCGCGGCGGGCGAGGTGACGGTGGTGGAGCAGCTCGGCCTGGGCGAGCCGAAGACCAAGGCCCTGGTCGCGCGACTCAAGACCTTCGGGGCCGCGGCGGCGCCGACCCTCCTCGTGCTCGGAGAGCGGAGCGCGGACGTCGAGCGCGCGGCATCCAACGTGCCGTGGCTCGAGGTCACCACCGCGCTCCACACCTCGGTATATCAGCTCGTGCGCCACGACCGGATCGTCGCGGAGCGCGCGGCCCTCGTCGCGCTGCAGGAGGCGCTTGCGCGATGAGAGATCCTCGTCAGGTGCTGTTCCGTCCCCTCATGACCGAGAAGAGCATGCTGCAGAAGGAAGAGCACAACACCGTGACGTTCGAGGTCGCGCGGAGCGCCAACAAGGTCGAGATCCGCCAGGCCGTCGAGCGCGTGTTCAATGTGAAGGTGGCCGACGTGCGCACGATGTCGATGCAGGGCAAGTGGAAGCGCATGGGCCGCTTCGAGGGCCAACGCTCCGACTGGAAGAAGGCGATCGTCACGCTGGCGCCTGGCCACAAGATCGAGCTCGTCGAGGGAGCCTGAGACCGATGGGAATCCGCACACTGAAGCCCACCTCGCCGGCGCGGCGCTACATGACCCTCCTCACCAACGAGGAGATCACCAAGAAGACGCCGGAGAAGAGCCTGCTCACGCCCAAGACCCGGATCAGCGGTCGCAACGCTTACGGCCGCATCACCGTCCGGCACCGGGGCGGCGGGCACAAGCGGATGCTCCGCGAGGTCGACTTCCGCCGCGAGAAGCTCGGCATCCCCGCCAAGGTGGTGGGTATCGAGTACGATCCCGGCCGCTCGGCCCGGATCGCGCTCCTGCACTACCGCGACGGCGAGAAGCGCTACATCATCGCGCCCCTCGGGCTCAAGCCCGGGGACGTCGTGATGTCGGGGCCGCAGGCCGACATCCTGCCCGGCAACGCGCTGCCCATCCGCAGCATCCCCCTCGGCACCCTCGTGCACAACGTGGAGCTGCAGCCGGGGCGCGGTGGCCAGCTGTGCCGGAGCGCGGGAACCCTCGCCCAGCTCCTCGCCAAGGAAGGCGACCACGCCGATCTCAAGCTCCCCTCGGGGGAGGTGCGGCGGGTGGCGCTCGACTGCATGGCCACCGTCGGCCAGGTCGGGAACCTCGACCATGAGAACGTGTCGGTCGGTAAAGCGGGGCGGGTGCGCTGGAAGGGCTTCCGGCCCACCGTGCGGGGCACCGTCATGAACCCGGTGGACCACCCCATGGGCGGCGGTGAGGGCAAGGGCAAGGGCAACCATCCGATGACCCCGTGGGGCAAGCCCACCAAGGGCTACAAGACCCGCCGGGGCGCGCGCCCGTCGGACCGTTACATCGTCACGCGCCGGACCAAGTAAGAGAGGCCGACCATGGGACGCTCAACCAGTAAGGGGCCGTTCGTCGAGACGCGGCTCATGACCCGCATCGACGAGCTGAACCGCCAGCGCCAGAAGAAGGTGCTGAAGACGTGGTCGCGCCGGTCCACCATCGTGCCGGAGTTCGTGGGGCACACGCTCGCCGTGCACAACGGGAAGAAGTTCATCCCGGTGTACATCACCGAGAACATGGTGGGCCACCGCCTCGGCGAGTTCGCCCTCACCCGGACGTTCAAGGCACACGGCGCCGCCGAGAAGGCCACCACGTCGCCCACCGGGAAGGCGTGAGGCCGTGAAGACGCAGGCCACCGCGCGCTACATCCGGGTGCCCGCCAGCAAGGCGCGCCTCGTGCTCGAGCACATCCGTGGCAAGTCGGTGGGCGAGGCCCTCGCCACCCTGCAGCTCACGTCGAAGGCGGCGGCGCGGCTCATCGAGAAGGTGCTGCGCTCGGCCATCGCCAATGCCGAGCACAACCATCAGGTGCGCAACCTCGACGACCTCCGCGTGGTCAAGGCGGTCGCCGACGGTGGCCCCGGCCTCAAGCGGGTATCCCCGCGGGCGATGGGCCGCGCGTACTTCATCAAGCACCGGACCAGCCACCTCACCATCGAGCTCTCCGACGAGACGCCGCGCCCGCGCGCGCGGGCGGGGGCGGGAAGGTAATTTATGGGGCAGAAGACCCATCCGATCGGATTCCGGCTCGGGACCACGCGGACGTGGAGCTCGCGCTGGTTCGCCACCAAGGGCTACGCGGGGCTCCTGCACGAGGACGTGAAGATCCGCCGGTTCATCAAGTCGGCGCTCTACCACGCGGGGATCTCGAAGATCGACATCGAGCGCTCGGCCAATCGGGCGCGCATCTCCATCTTCACCGCGCGTCCCGGCATCATCATCGGCCGCAAGGGCGCCGAAGTGGAGAAGCTCAAGAACGAGATCCAGAGCCGAACCCAGAAGGAGGTCCACCTCAACATCGAGGAGGTGGTCCATCCCGAGCTGGACGCGCAGCTGGTGGCGGAAAACGTCGCCCTCCAGCTCCAGAAGCGGGTGGCATTCCGCCGCGCGATGAAGAAGGCGGTGACGTCCGCCCTGCGCCTGGGCGCCGACGGCATCCGGATCGCCTGCTCCGGTCGCCTGGGCGGCGCCGAGATCGCGCGCCGCGAGTGGTACCGCGACGGGCGGGTGCCCCTGCACACGCTGCGGGCGGACATCGACTACGGCCTCGCCGAGGCCCACACGACGTACGGCGCCATCGGCGTGAAGGTGTGGATCTTCAAGGGTGAGGTCCTACCCACCCAGCGGACGGCCGAGGCCTGATCCCATGCTGATGCCCAAGCGCGTCAAGTATCGCAAGGCCCAGCGCGGGCGCATGAAGGGCAAGGCCCATCGTGGCTCCACGCTCGCCTTCGGCGACTACGGGCTCAAGGCCCTGGAGCCGGCGTGGGTGACCAACCGGCAGATCGAGGCCGCGAGAGTCTCCTTGACCCGGAGTGTCCAGCGCGGCGGCAAGGTCTTCATCCGGATCTTCCCCGACAAGCCGGTGACCAAGAAGCCCGCGGAGACGCGGATGGGCAAGGGCAAGGGCAATCCCGAGTTCTGGGTGGCGGTGGTGAAGCCCGGCCGCATCCTCTACGAGATGGAGGGTGTGGACGAGGCGACGGCCAAGGACGGGTTTCGGCTCGCCGCGCAGAAGCTCGGCATCAAGACCAAGTTCGTGACCCGCACGCGGGCGCTCTGAGGCGACCA
Organism: Candidatus Methylomirabilota bacterium; assembly: GCA_035764725.1. NCBI lineage: Bacteria > Methylomirabilota (SeqCode) > Candidatus Methylomirabilota bacterium. Next base: position 4,707 of record DASTYT010000127.1, read on the forward strand.
TGAAGGTGACGAAGTGGCGTGAGATGTCAGAGGACGAGCTGACGCAGAAGGGCAAGGAGCTCGCCGAGGAGCTCTTCAACCTCCGCTTCCAGCTCTCGATGGGCGTGGCCAAGAACCCCGCGCGTGTCGGACAGGCGCGCCGCGACCTCGCCAGGATCCAGACGATCCTGCGCGAGCGCCGTGCCCCCGCGAAGGCTTAAGGAGACGTTCGGTGTCGGAGACGAAGACCCGCGAAGGCGTGGTGGTGAGCGACAAGATGACGAAGACCCGCGTGGTGCTGATCGAGCGGGTGTACCGGCACCCGCGGTACGAGCGCGTGGTGCGGCGCACCAAGCGGCTCAAGGCCCACGACGAGACCAATGCGAGCAAGACGGGCGACCGGGTGCTCCTCGAGGAGACGCGGCCCCTGTCGAAGGAAAAGCGCTGGCGGATCCGGGAAATCATGACCCGGGCCTCCTGAGACCGACATGATCCAGCCGAGAACGATGCTCGACGTGGCCGACAACTCCGGCGCCAAGAAGGCGCAGTGCATCCGCGTCATGGGCGGCGCCAACAAGCGCTACGCCTCGCTCGGCGACATCGTGATCGTCGCGGTCAAGGAGGCGGTGCCGGACGGCACCGTGAAGAAGGGCGAGGTGGCCCGCGCGGTGGTGGTGCGGACGGTGAAAGAAGTGGGCCGCAAGGACGGCTCGTACATCCGCTTCGACCGCAACGCGGTGGTGCTCCTCAAGGCCGACGACAACCCGGTGGGCACCCGCATCTTCGGACCCGTCGCGCGGGAGCTCCGGGACAAGCAGTTCACCAAGATCATCTCGCTGGCCCCCGAGGTCATCTGAGGGACGTGATGGCGCAAGCGCACGTGCGGAAGGGCGACACCGTGGTGGTCATCGCGGGCCGGGAGCGCGGCAAGCGCGGCCGGGTCCTGCGGGTGCTGCCCGCGGAGGGCCGCGTGGTGGTGGAACGGCTCAATCTCATGAAGAAGCACCAGAAGCCGACCCAGAAGCTGCGGCAGGGCGGCATCATCGAGCGCGAGGCGCCGCTGCATCTGTCCAATGTGATGCTGGTGGATCCCCGCAGCGACAAACCTACGCGGGTGGGCGTCAAGCAGCTCGCCGACGGCCGCAAGGCCCGCGTCGCCCGCAAGTCGGGCGAGATGGTGGACAAGGCGTAGGTCATGGCTGACGAAAAGAAGCCCCAGGCGAAGGCCCCCGGCAAGGCGCCGCAGCCGGCCCAGCAGGGCAGCGGCAAGAAGCCTGTCCCCGCCGGCAAGGGCGGCGGCAAGGGTGCCCCCGCGACCGCGGCCGGCCCCGCCGCGCAGGCGCGCGTGACCGGCGACGTGCCCCCGCGGCTGCGCGACCGCTTCCGCTCCGCGGTGATCCCCGCCCTCATGAAGGAGCGCGGCTACACCAATCCGTTCCAGGTGCCGCGGCTCGAGAAGATCGTCATCAACATGGGCGTGGGCGAGGGCAAGGAGAACGCCAAGGTCGTCGACTTCGCGGTGTCGGATCTGCAGACCATCGCCGGCCAGAAGCCGGTGATCACGCGCGCGAAGAAGTCGATCGCGAACTTCAAGCTCCGCGAGAACGTCCCCATCGGCTGCAAGGTGACGCTGCGGGGCGCGCGGATGTACGAGTTCCTCGACCGCCTCGTCAACGTGGCCCTGCCGCGGGTGCGCGACTTCAAGGGCGTGCCGCCTAAGGCCTTCGACGGACGCGGCAACTACGCCCTCGGGCTCAAGGAGCAGGTCATCTTTCCGGAGATCGTGTACGACAAGGTCGACAAGGTGCGCGGCATGGACATCATCATGGTGACCACCGCCGGCACCGACGAAGAGGCCAAGGCGCTGCTGACCCAGCTCGGCTTGCCCTTCAGGGAGTCCTAAGGCATGGCGAAGATCTCGCTCATCATGAAGGCGCAGCGGCCCCCGAAGTTCAAGTCGCGGGGCTACAACCGCTGCAAGATCTGCGGCCGCCCTCGCGGCTATCTGCGGAAGTTCGAGGCCTGCCGGCTCTGCTTCCGGGAGCTGGCCCTCAAGGGCGAGGTGCCGGGCGTGGTCAAGGCGAGCTGGTAGGGGGACGCGAGGCATGATGACCGATCCCATCGCTGACCTCCTGACCCGCATCCGCAACGCGAGCCGTGCCGAGCACGAGAAGGTGGACATCCCCTCGTCCAAGCTCAAGGTCCGCATCACCGAGATCCTGAAGAGCGAAGGATTCATCAAGAACTTCCGGCTCATGGAGGAGAAGAAGCCCGGCACCCTGCGTGTGTATCTCAAGTACGGGGCGGGCAACGAGCGCGTCATCTCCGGGCTCGTCCGGGTGTCGAAGCCGGGCCGGCGCGTCTACGTGGGCAAGGACAAGATCCCATCCATCCTGGGCGGCATGGGGGTGGCGATCCTGTCCACTTCCCGGGGCGTGATGACCGACCGCGAGGTCCGCAAGCAGGGCCTCGGCGGCGAGGTCCTCGCCTACGTCTGGTAGGAGAGCCGACTCATGTCGCGAATCGGACGCAAGCCCATCCCGGTGCCGCAGGGCGTGAAGGTGGCGGTGGACGGCGCCGCGGTGCGCGTGGAAGGGCCCAAGGGGAAGCTCTCGCACTCGCTGCCCAGCGGGATCTCGGTCAAGGCCGAGCCCGCGCAGGTGACGGTGAGCCGATCCTCGGACGAGCGGAATGCGCGCGCCCTCCATGGCCTCACGCGCTCGCTCATCGCCAACATGGTGCACGGGGTGAAGGACGGCTTCGAGCGCAAGCTCGAGATCGTGGGCATCGGGTACCGGTGCCAGCTCCAGGGCAAGAACCTGCAGCTCGCGCTGGGCTTCTCGCACCCGGTGATCTTCCCGCTCCCCGAGGGCATTCAGGCGGAGGTGGAGAAGCAGGTGTCGATTACCCTGCGGGGCGCGGACAAGGCCTTGCTGGGGCAGACCGCCGCGCTCATCCGGGGCCTCCGCAAGCCGGACCCCTACAAGGGCAAGGGTATCAAGTACGCGGACGAATACATCCGCCGGAAAGTGGGCAAGAAGGCAGGAGCCAAGTGATGCAGGCGAATCGCAAGGTCGAGGCCAGGAAGATCCGGCACGTGCGGGTGCGGCGCCTGGTGCAGGGGACCGCCCAGCGACCGCGGCTCGTGGTGTTCCGGAGCCTGAATCACATCTATGCACAGATCATCGACGACGCGGACGGCAAGACGCTGTGCGCGGTGGACAGCCGCGCCGCGGACTTCCGCGCCAAGATGAAGACGGGCGGCAACGTGGCGGCGGCGAAGCTGGTGGGCGAGCTGATCGCCCAGCGGGCGAAGGCCAAGGGCATTGGGCCCGTGGTGTTCGACCGTGGCGGCTACCAGTATCACGGGCGGGTGAAGGCGCTGGCCGATGCGGCACGGGCCGGCGGCCTGGCGTTCTAGGGAGGACGGATTGGCTGAAGGACGGATCGATTCCAGCGCGCTCGACCTGACCGACCGGGTCGTCTCGATCAACCGTGTCGCCAAGGTCGTGAAGGGCGGCCGGCGCTTCTCGTTCACCGCCCTCGTGGTGGTGGGCGACGGTCGCGGCCACGTCGGCGTGGGCCTCGGCAAGGCGCGCGAGGTCCCCGAGGCCATCCGCAAGTCGGTGGAGCACGCCAAGAAGGACCTGATCTTCGTGCCCCTCAAGGACACCACGATCCCGTGCGAGATGACCGGCCACTTCGGCGCGGCCCGGGTCTACCTCAAGCCCGCGTCCCAGGGCACCGGCGTCATCGCCGGTGGCGCGGTGCGGCCGGTGCTGGAGGCGGCGGGCGTCCAGGACGTGCTGACCAAGACGCTGGGGACCAACAATCCGCACAACGTGCTCAAGGCGACCATCGATGCGTTCCGGCGCATGAAGCGGCAGCTCGACCTGCACGCGGCGCGGCGGCGCTCGCTCGACGGCGACGGCCAGGAGGCGGCGGGTGGCTAAGCTCAAGGTCACGCTGGTGAAGAGCATCATCGGGCTCAGCCCGAAGCAGGAGGCGACCGTCCGCGCGCTGGGGCTCCACCGCATCCGCCACACGGTGGAGCACGACGACAGCCCGACGATCAAGGGCATGATCAAGGCGGTGGCGTTCGCCCTCAAGGTGGAGGCGGCATGAGGATCGAGGATCTGCGGCCGGCGGCGGGCGCCACGAAGAAGCGGAAGCGGCTGGGCCGCGGCCCCGCGTCCGGCACCGGCAAGACATCCGGCAAGGGCCACAAGGGTCTCAACGCCCGTTCCGGCGGAGGGGTGCGTCCGGGCTTCGAGGGCGGCCAGATGCCGCTCTACCGACGCCTGCCCAAGCGAGGCTTCCTGCCCTTCGGCGGCAAGACCGAGCTCGCCATCGTCAATCTGAAGGACCTCGCCGCGCGGTTCGGCGCGGGCAGCGTCGTCGATCCCGACAGCCTGCTCCAAGCGCGCCTGATCAAGAAGGCCGACCGGGATCGCGTCAAGGTGCTGGGAGACGGCGAGCTGGGCCATGCCCTCACCGTGCGGGCCCACAAGATCAGCGAGTCGGCGCGGAAGAAGGTCGAGGCGGCGGGGGGACGGGTGGAGGTCCTGGCCTGATGTTCGAGAGTCTGCAGAGCTTCCGGAACATCTTCCGGATCGAGGAGCTCAAGCGGCGGGTGCTGGTCACCCTCGGCCTGCTCGCCGCCTATCGCCTCGGCGCCCACGTCCCGACCCCGGGCATCGACGGCCACGCGCTCGCCCAGTTCTTCGACCAGGTGCAGGGCACCCTGCTCGGGATGGTGGACCTCTTCTCGGGCGGCAACCTGCGCCGGCTCACGATTTTTGCCCTTGGGATCATGCCCTATATCTCCGCGTCGATCATCCTGCAGCTCCTGACCGTGGTGATCCCCGCGCTCGAGCGGCTCGCCAAGGAAGGCGAGGCGGGCAAGAAGAAGATCACCCAGTACACCCGCTATGGGACCATCGTGCTGTCGCTGATCCAGGCCTTCGGGATCGCGGTGGGGCTCGAGAGCATGCGGGCGCCGGGCGGCGGCTCCATCGTGCCGGATCCGGGCTGGGGCTTCCGGCTCCTCACCATGATCACGCTCACCACCGGCACCGCGCTGATCATGTGGCTGGGCGAGCAGATCTCGGAGAAGGGGATCGGCAACGGTATCTCGCTGATCATCTTCGCGGGCATCGTGGTGCGGCTGCCGTCGGCGATCATTTCGTCCTATCGCCTCATCTCGACGGGAGAGCTGCGGCTGCCCGTGTTCGTGGCGCTCCTCGTGATGATGCTGCTGGTCACTGCCGCGGTCATCCTCATGCAGGAGGGCCAGCGGAAGATTCCCGTCCAGTACGCCAAGCGGGTGGTGGGGCGCCGGGTCTACGGCGGCCAGTCCACCCACATCCCCCTGCGCATCAACACCGCGGGCGTCATCCCGGTGATCTTCGCGTCGTCGCTCATCCTGTTCCCGGCGACCCTCACCCGCTTCGTCAATCACCCGTGGATGCAGGTGATCACCGAGGCGCTGTCGCCGGGGCACGTGACCTACACCGTCATGTACTGCGGTCTCATCATCTTCTTCGCCTACTTCTACACCGCGATCGTGTTCAACCCGATCGACCTTGCCGACAACATGAAGAAGTACGGCGGGTTCATCCCCGGGGTGCGGCCGGGCAAGAAGACGGCGGAGTACATCGACCGGACCCTCACCCGCATCACCTTGCCGGGGGCCATCTTCCTCGCCCTCATCTCGGTGCTGCCGGACTTCCTCATCCGCTGGTTCAACACGCCCTTCTACTTCGGCGGGACGAGCCTCCTCATCGTGGTCGGCGTGGCCCTGGACACGGTGCGACAGATGGAGTCGCACCTCCTGATGCGGAACTACGAGGGCTTCCTCCGGAAGCGCCAGCGGGCGCGGGCATGAGCGCGCGCGTCATCTTCCTCGGCGCGCCTGGGGCGGGCAAGGGCACTCAGGCGCGCGCCCTCGCCGCGGAGTGGAGCGTGCCCCAGGTGGCCACTGGCGACATGCTGCGCGAGGCGGTGGCGGCGAAGACGCCGCTCGGGCTCGAAGCCAAGCGCCACATGGACTCCGGCGGGCTCGTGCCCGACGACGTGGTGATCGGGCTCGTGGAGGAGCGTCTCGCCCGTCCGGACGGCGCCGCCGGCTTCGTGCTGGACGGTTTCCCGCGGACGACCGCGCAGGCGCAGGCGCTCGACGCCATGCTGAAGCGCCGGGGGCAGTCCATCGACCGGGTGGTCTTCCTCGAAGTGGGCCGCGAGGAGCTGCTTCGCCGCCTCACCGGCCGGCGGGTGTGCCCCAAGTGCGGGGCCGCCTTCCATCTCGTCTCGGCGCCACCCCGGACGGCGGGGCGCTGCGACAACTGCGGCGCCGAGCTCACCCAGCGCTCGGACGACACCCGCGAGGCGGTGGCCACGCGGCTCGACGTCTACCAGAAGCAGACCGCGCCGCTGCTCGCCTACTACCGCGAGCGCGGCCTCCTCGCCACCGTACCCGGCGAGGGCGCGATGTCCCGCGTGGCCGCGGACATCCGCAAAGCGGTGGGACGGGCGGTGCCCGCGTGATCCTGCTCAAGTCGCCTCGCGAGCTCGCCCATATGCGTGCGGCGGGTCACATCCTCGCCGAGGTGAAGGAACGCCTGCGCGCGATGGTGCGCCCGGGCATCACCACCAAGGACATCGACGCCGACGTGGAGGCGTTCATCGTCGGCAAAGGCGCCAAGTCCGCGTTCAAGGGCTACCGCGGCTTTCCCGCGACGGTCTGCACCTCCCTCAACGAGGAGATCGTCCACGGGATCCCGTCCGCGAAGCGCCGGCTCACCGAGGGCGACATTATCGGGCTTGACCTCGGGTGCATCGTGGAGGGGTACTACGCCGACTGTGCGATCACGCTGCCGGTGAGCCCGGTGCCGCCCCGGGTGCAGGAGCTGCTGGACGTCACGCGCGAGAGCCTCGACAAGGCCATCGTGCAGTGCCGCGCGGGCAACCGCCTGGGTGACGTCTCGCATGCTGTCCAGAGCCACTGCGAGAGCCACGGCTTCGGGGTGGTGCGGGCCTTCGTGGGCCACGGCATCGGCCGCGCGCTACACGAGGATCCTCAGGTGCCGAACTTCGGCGAGCCGGGGCGCGGCCCCGCGCTGAAGCCGGGCATGGTGCTCGCCATCGAGCCCATGATCACGATGGGGTCGTGGGAGGTCCGGATTCTCGAGGACCGGTGGACCGCCGTCACCGAGGACGGCAGCCTCGCCGCGCACTTCGAGGACACCATCGCCATCACCGAGGAGGGCCCCGAGGTCCTCACCCGCATCGAGCCCAGGTCCTAGGGAGCGCGCGTGGCCAAGGAAGACGCGATCGAGGTGGAGGGCACGGTGGTCGAGCCGCTGCCCAACGCGATGTTCCGCGTCGAGCTGGAGAACGGGCACAAGGTGCTCGCCCACGTCTCCGGCAAGATGCGCATGAACTTCATCCGCATCCTGCCCGGGGACAAGGTCAAGGTGGAGCTGTCGCCGTACGACCTCACCCGCGGCCGGATCACGTATCGATTCAAATAGGTCGTTTTTCAAAGGACAGTCATGAAAGTCAAGCCGTCGATCAAGCTGCGGTGCGAGAACTGCAAGATCGTGCGCCGGCACGGGGCCGTGCGCGTGATCTGCAAGAATCCCCGTCACAAGCAGCGGCAAGGCTGAGGAGTCGCCCATGGCACGTATCGCCGGAGTGGACCTGCCCCGCGACAAGCGCGGCGTCATCGCCGTGCAGTACATCTACGGGATCGGCATCCCGTCGGCCCGCCGCATCATGATGGATGCGCGCGTGGACGGGAACAAGCGCGTGAAGAGCTGGAGCGACGACGAGACCGCCAGGGTGCGCGACATCATCGAGCGCGAGTTCAAGGTCGAGGGTGACCTGCGGCGCGAGGTCGCGATGAACGTGAAGCGGCTGATGGACATCGGCTGCTATCGCGGGATCCGGCACCGCAAGGGCCTCCCCGTCCGCGGCCAGCGCACCCACACCAACGCCCGGACGCGGAAGGGCAAGAGCAAGGGCGTCATGGTCAAGAAGAAGCCCGTCGCCGCCGCCCCCGCGGCTGCGGCGCCCGCCGCTCCCGCGGCGCCAAAGAAGTAAGGAGCCGAGAACATGGCCGACGAGCAGCAATCAGCCGAGAAGCCGGCGGCGCCCCGCAAGGGCGGGCGCAAGCGCGAGCGCAAGGAGGTCCGCGTGGGCGTCGCCCACGTGCAGGCCACCTTCAACAATACGATCGTGACTCTGACCGACAAGACCGGCAACGTGGTCTCGTGGGCGAGCGCGGGGAGCGTGGGCTTCAAGGGCTCGCGCAAGAGCACCCCGTTCGCCGCCCAGACCGCCGCCGAGAACGCCGCCCGCAAGGCGATGGACCTCGGGCTCAAGTCTGTCGAGGTTTGCGTCAAGGGCCCGGGCGCCGGCCGCGAGGCTGCCATCCGCGCGCTCCAGGCGGTGGGTCTCGAGGTCACCGCCATCCGCGACGTGACCCCGATCCCCCACAATGGCTGCCGGCCGCCCAAGCGGCGCCGGGTGTAGGGAGGAGGGGACGTGGCGAGATATCGCGAAGCGGTGTGCCGGCAGTGCCGGCGCGAGGGGATCAAACTGTTCCTGAAGGGCGCGCGCTGCTTCACCGAGAAGTGCGCGATCGAGCGGCGCAACTATCCTCCGGGCCAGCACGGCCTCTCCCGCACCAAGCTGACCAACTACGGCATCCAGCTGCGGGAGAAGCAGAAGGCCAAGAACATCTACGGGGTGCTGGAGACCCAGTTCCGCCGCTACTTCGAGCGCGCCGAGCGCGAGAAGGGCATCACCGGCGAGAACCTCCTCAAGCTCCTCGAGCGCCGGCTCGACAACGTGGTCTTCCGTCTCGGGATGGCGGCCTCGCGCCGCGAGGCCCGGCAGATGGTGGCCCACGGGCACATCCAGGTGAACGGCCGCAAGGTGTCAGTGCCGTCCTACATCGTCAAGGTCGGTGAAGAGGTGGCGCTCCGGGCCACGTCGAAGATGCAGGAGCGCGTGGTCGACAATCTCGGGGCGGGCCGCTCCGCGGTGCCGCCGTGGCTGGACGTGGACATCAACCAGAAGAAGGGGACGGTGCGTGGGCTCCCGGTCCGGGAGGACATCCAGATCCCCGTGCAGGAGCAGCTGATCGTCGAGCTGTTCTCGAAGTAGGAGACCATGGCCAGGATTCCGTTTCAGAAGCCGAGACATATCGAGTGGGAGATCAACACCGACCGCTACGGGCGGCTCGTCGCGGAGCCCTTCGAGAAGGGCTATGCCCTCACCGTGGGGAACTCGATCCGCCGGACGCTGCTCAGCATCATCCCGGGCGCGGCGGTGTCGTGGGTGCGCATCACGGGGGTCACCGACGCCGAGACGAAGATTCCCGGAGTCGCCGAGGCCACCGTCGAGGTGCTGCTGAACCTCCGCAAGCTCGCGCTCAACGTCCCCTCGGGTGAGCCGCTCATTACGCGGCTCGACGCCACCGGCCCCCGCAACGTCACGGGCGCCGACGTCTCCGAGGGTACCGGGCTCGAGGTGCTGAACCCCGAGTTGCCGATCTGCACCCTGGAGGCCGGGGCCACCCTGTCCATCGAGGTGGGCGTGGGGGTGGGGCGCGGCTACGTGAACGCGGCCGGGCATCCCGAGGGGTCGGTGCCCGCGGGCGCCATGGCCATGGACGCGGCCTTCTCCCCCATCCAACGGGTGTCGTACAACGTGGAAGCGTCGCGGCTGGGCAAGGTCATCGACTACGAGCGCCTGATCCTCGAGGTGTGGACCAACGGCGCGGTGTCGCCCGAGGAGGCGCTCACGCGCGCCGCCGGTTACATGCGGGACCACTTCGCGCTGCTGGCTCCTCCCGGCGGACCGGAGGAAGACGAAGAAGTCGAGGAGGCGGGCGAGGGCTTCCTCCAGGAGAGCCTGTCCAAGGCCCTCGAGGAGCTGCCTCTGCCCGCGCGCGCCATCAACGCGCTCCGCAACGCGGAGATCCTCACGGTGGCGGACCTCGTGCAGAAGACGGATGCCGAGCTCGAGAACGTGAAGAACCTCGGCTCGAAGTCGATCGACGAGATCAAGGACGCGCTCGCCGGACTCGGGCTCTCGCTGGGGATGCGCATCGACCCCGCGGTGCTCGGGGCGCTCGGGCGGGGAGGCGTGAAATGAGGCACGGGCGGGCGAACTACAAGCTGGGGCGGCTGACCGCGCATCGCTGGGCGATGTTCCGCAATCTCCTTGTCGCGCTGTTCCGTCACGAGCGCATCATGACCACCGAGGCCAAGGCCAAGGCCGTGCGCGGGCTCGCGGATCAGATGGTCACCCTGGCCAAGCGCGAGGATCTGCACGCCAAGCGCCAGGTGCTGAGCATGGTGCCGGACGAGACGGTGGTGAAGAAGCTCTTCGACACCATCGCCTCGCGCTTCTCGGACCGGAACGGCGGCTACACCCGCATCATCCACGCCGGCACCCGGCCCGGCGACCGCGCCCCCATGGTGGTGCTGGAGCTGGTGGATCGCCCCGAGACGCCGCGCGAGAAGCCGAAGAAGGACGCCAAGGCCGAGAAGGCGCCCAAGGCGGAGAAGGCCGACAAGGGCGAAGCGGGCGCCGGCGCGGGCAAGGGCCGCAGGAAGAAAGCGGCGGCCGCGGCCGGCTAGCCCGCGCCGTCTCGACGAAGCTCACCCCGGGGGCGGCGCGCGCCGCCCCCGTCGTGCGTTCAGCGCGAACGGAGGAGGGCGCGATGAAGCTCAAGGACCGGGTGGCGCTGGTGACGGGTGGGGGATCGGGGATCGGCCGGGCGATCGCGCTGCTCTTCGCCGAGGAGGGCGCGCGCGTGGTGGTCAACGACCTCCACCTCGCCACCGCGGAGAAGACCGTCCAGGAGATGGGCGCGAGCGCGCGGGGCGGGTTTGCCGTCGCCGCCGACGTCTCCGACAGCCGGCAGGTCGCCGCGATGTTCGACGAGATCGAGCGCCGCTGCGGCACCCTCGACGTGCTCGTGAACAATGCGGGCATCGCGCTGGGCCCCGGCGAGGACCTCGAAGCACGCCGCCAGCGCGCCGAGGCGCGCATCATGGAGATGGTGGGCGGTGAGGGCATACAGACGCACTTCGACGTGACCCAGGAGATGAGCGACGAGGCCTGGCACCGCGTCATCGGCGTGCATCTGAACGGCACCTTCTTCTGCACCCGCGCCGCGTTGCGCCTGATGAGCCGGCAGAACCGCGGCGCCATTGTCAACCTCTCGAGCGTGGCGGCCCTCATGGGCCTCGCCCAGGTGCCCCACTATTCCGCGGCCAAGGGCGGCATCCTCGCCTTCACGCGGGCGGTGGCGCGCGAGGTCGGCTCGCGGGGGATCCGCGTCAACGCGATCTGCCCCGGCTACATCGACACGCCGATGACCCAGTCGATCTCGCCGCTGGCCCGGAAGGCCCTGCTCTCGCAAACCCCGCTGGGCCGCATGGCCGAGCCTCGCGAAGTCGCCGCCACTGCGCTGTTCCTCGCGTCCGACGACTCGGGCTTCTACACGGGGCAGTGGCTCTCCCCGAACGGGGGACTCTTCATCGGCTAGGTAGGCGGCTTTTCAGCCGCCTACGTCAGAGGTTGAGGACGGCGACGCCGGTCACGGTGATCAGCGTGCCGAGGGCGGCGGTCCGGGTGATGCGCTCGCCGAGGAACAGGGTGCCGAGCGGGATCGCGAACATCGGCGCCGTCGAGGAGAGCACGGTGGAGACACCTACGCCGGCGTGCTTCACCCCCACTACGAAGAGCAGCGAGCTGCCTGCCGTGAGCACGGCGAGCAGGGTGAGGAGACCGGCCAGCGGGGCCCCGCCCTGCCGGACCGCTCCCATCGAGCCCCACACCCACGGCGTGGCGAAGAGCACCAGCGCGGCGATCGGCAGCCGCACCGCCTGCGCGGTGGTGGCGTCGAGGCAGGTGAGCGGCACCTTGAGCATGATCACTCCCGCCGCCCACGCGAGCGACGCCGCCTGCGAGGAGAGAAGGCCCAGCCAGAGATGACCGGGCCGGCCAGGCTCGCTCGGCCGCTCGCCCACGATGAGGGCCAGGCCGCCCAGCGTCAGCACGGAGCCCGTGATGAGCGCGGGAGTGATGGGCTCGCCCAGGAACATCGCCGCCAGCCCCGCGGAGACCATGGGATACGTCATCGACGCGGTCATGGCGCGGGCGAGCCCGAGGAAGCGCGCGCTCTCGAAGAAGATGGTGTCGCCGAGGCTCCCCGAGAGCACGATCGACGCGGCGAGGAGCGCGAAGGTCGGCAGGCCGATCTCGCGAAGCCCCTCGACGCCGGCGGTGGCGAGTACCCACGCCATCAGCAGCACGCCGGCCCCCATCGTGCGCAGGGCGTTGATGGTCGGCGAGTTGAGCGTCCTCGAGAGCCGTCGCACGCACAGGCTCACCACGGCCCAGATGAGCGCGGAGGCGAGCGAGGCGAGGGCGCCTAGGGTAGGATCCGGAAGAGCGAGCATCGGCCGGGGGCTACGGTAGCAGAAAACCGAGGCGGCCCCCGCACTTCTGGCGCGCTCCGGGACTGAGCGTCCCGGAGCGCGCGCCCGTGGGCTATTTCAGGTTGGCCTGGAAATGGGCGAGGGTACGCTTCCACGCGTCCTCGGCCGCGGCCTTGTTGTAGGCCTCCGGCCGCTCGTCGTTGAAGAACGCGTGGTCCACGCCGGGATAGATGTGAATGGTCGCGGTCTTGCCCGCCTTCTTGATCGCCGCCTCCACGTCGCGCGCGGTCTGCGGCGTCACGAACGCGTCCTTCTCCGCGAAGAGTCCCAGCACGGGGCCCGCGAGCTTGCTGTAGTCGGGCTTCACGTTGGGGTGGATCCCGTAGAAGTCCACCACCGCGCCGATGCTGGAATTGATGGTGCCGGCGAAGAGGGCGAGCTGGCCGCCCATGCAGAACCCCACCGCGCCGAGCTTGGCGGTGGAGGAATGGCCGGCGAGATATTTCGCGGCGCCGGCCAGATCCTTCTCGGCCTGGGCGATGTTCAGCGCCATGAAGAGCTTGCCCGCCCCGTCGGGCTCGCTCGCGGTCTGGCCGTGGTACATGTCGGGCGCCAGCGCCGAGTAGCCGGCGGCGGCAAAGCGGTCGCACACCTTCTTGATGTGGTCCACCAGCCCCCACCACTCCTGGATGACGAGGACGCCCGGGCCCTTGCCCGACGCCGGCGTCGCCAGATAGCCCTTGGTCGTGCCGCCATTGCTCTTGAAGTCCACCATCTTCCCGGCCATGCTCAGCCCTCCTTGACAGCGGTCTTGGGGTGCGGTCGATCCGGTGGCGTGATGCGGACCTTCAGGATACGCCGCTCGTCGGCCTCCAGCACGGTGAACTCATGCCGCCCGACGTCGAACACCTCACCCACCGCGGGGATGCGGTTCACGGTGGCGAGCACGAGGCCGGCCACCGTCTCGAAGTCGCCGGAGGGCAGCTCCCAGTCCAGCGACTCGTTGAGCTCCTCGATGCGCACCCGTCCCGCCATGCGGTAGCTGCCGTCCGGGAGCCGCTCCACCAGCGGCGGGGTGCGATCGTGCTCGTCCTCGATCTCGCCCACGATCTGCTCGACGATGTCCTCCACGGTGACGATCCCTACCGCGCCGCCGTACTCGTCCACCACCACCGCGAGCTGGATGCGGCCCTTCTGCATCTCACGGAGGAGATCGTCGATGCGCTTGCTCTCCGGCACGTAGTGGGCGGGCCGCATGAGGGTGCGCAGGTCCTGGGCGGCGGCGCCGCGGCGGAGCAGGTCCATCGCGGTGACCACGCCCACCAGGTTGAACGCGCGGTCGGTGTACACGGGAATGCGCGAAAAGCCCCGCTCGGCGATGACCCGCACCGCGTCGTCGGGCGGGGCGGAGCCCGGGAGGGCGACCACGTCGACCAGGGGCACCATGATCTCGCGCACGGTCTTCTCGCCGAGGTCGAAGATCTTGTCGATCATCTGCGCCTCGATCACGGTGACGTCGGCCTCCTCCGGCTCGAGCTGGAGCAGAACCTTCAGCTCTTCGCGCGAGACGAACTGCCGGCTCGAGGCCGAGCGGAGCCCCACCAGACCGAGGGCGCCGCTCACCAGGACGTTGGCCCCCCAGGTGAGCGGCGCGAGGACGCGGCTCGCCAGCTCGATGAGCGGATAGAGGTAGCGGACGATGGCGGTGGCCCATTCCCGCGCCACCGCCTTGGGAATCACCTCGCCGAACACGAGCATGAGGGGCGTGAGGGCGGCGGTGACGGCGATGGCGGCCCAGGTTCCCAGGGAGGGGATGAGCGCCCACGTGGCCGCCGAGGAGGCGACGATGTGGGCGATGGTCACCCCCATCATCGACGTCGACAGGACACGCTCGGGACGGCGGAAGGCCTCGAGGTACCGCCCCGCCGCGCGATTGCCTGCCTCCGCCAGGTGCCGCAGCCGCACCCGGTTGGCGGCGATGAACGCCATCTCCATGCCCGAGAAGAAGGCGGTCAAGGCCAGCGCGATCACGATGATCCAGACGTAGATCACGCGGCCTCCGGCGTCGGGGCCGGCGCGGTCCTGAGCGTCACCAGGACCTCGACCACGCGGGTACGCTCCACCTTCTCCACCGTCACCACGTACTCGTCGGTCTCCGTCCTCTCGCCCTTGTTGGGCACGCGACCGAAGAGATCGAGGACCCAGCCGCCCACCGTGTCATAGGACTCGCTGGACACCGAGAGCCCGGTCGCGGCGTTGAGGTCGAAGAGCGAGAGCCGACCCGAGACGCGGAAGGCCCCGTCGCCCAGGGGCGCGATGAGACGCTCCTCCTCGTCGAACTCGTCGCGGATCTCCCCGACCAGCTCCTCCAGGAGATCCTCGAGGGTGACGAGGCCGGCGGTGCCGCCGTACTCGTCCACCACCACCGCGAGGTGGAGCTTCTTGGCCTGGAACTCGCGCAGCAGCGCGTCCGCCCGCTTCGACTCGGGGATGAAGTAGGGCGGATGCAGGTGCATGCGCAGGTCGAAGTCGGGCGGCAGCCCGCGCAGATAGGGCAGGAGGTCCTTCGTGTAGAGCACGCCAACGATCTGGTCGATGGTGCCCTCGTAGGCGGGCACGCGGGAGTGTAGGTTCTCGCGCAGGAGGTCGAGGATGCGGTCGGGGCGCGCGCTGACCTCCAGGCAGAACATGTCCGGCCGCGGCACCATCACCTCCCGCACCATCGTGTCCTCGAGGTCGAAGACCCGGTGGATCATCTCTCGCTCCGTCCGCTCCACCACGCCCTCGCGCGCGCCCACGTCCACCATCGTCCGCAGCTCTTCCTCGGAAATCTCCGGCGCATCGTCGCGCCGCTCCGAGCCGACCAGCCGAAGCGTCAGCGCGGTGAAGGCGGCGAGGATCATGCGGATGGGCGCCACCAGGATGGAGAGCCAGGTCACCGGGCGGTTCACCCAGGCGATGAACCGCTCGGGGTGCTCCACCGCCAGGGTCATCGGCAGCACCTCGCCGAAGAGGCTCAGCAGGAACACCATCACCACGATCGACACCGGCAGGCCCCAGGGACCGAGCAGCCGCTCGGCGACCGCGGCGGAGAGCGCGGAGGCGCCGATGTTGATGAGGGTGATGCCCACGAGCAGGGTGACGAGGAGCTCGTGGGGCTGCTCGAGCAAGGGCGTGGTGGCCAGCTCGCCCGCGTCCTCCTCGGTCTCCGCGAGCCGCTTGAGCCGCGCGCGGCCCAGGGAGAAGTAGGACGCCTCTGCGCCCGTGAGGATGGCGGAGCAGAGCACGAGCAGCGCGAGCACGCCCAGCTCGAGCACGGTGAGACTACTCACGGAAGTGCTCGAAGCCGGCGCCCAGCGTCACCGCGTGGCCCTCGGGGCCGAGCCATCGGATGCCGTCCCCGCCTGTTTCGATCTCGCCGATCACGTGGAGCGCGGTGCCGGTATTCCGCGGCAGCTCACGTGTCAGGCGCGCCGCCTCGTCGGGATCACAGGTGATGAGCAGCTCATAATCTTCGCCGCCTCCGGTGCCCCAGGCGAGGGCATCGCAACCCAGCGCGTTCGCCGCCGCGACGACGCTGGTGCCCAGCGGGATCCGCTCGACTTGGATCCGCGCGCTCACCCGCGACTCCCGGCAGATATGGGCGAGATCCGTGGCGAGGCCGTCGGAGCAGTCCATCATCGCCCGCACGCCGGGCGCGCGGCCCAGCCACTGGCCCTCCGCCACCCGTGCCTCAGGGCGCAAATGGGCGCGGGTGAGCGCCTCGATCGTCTCGTCGGCGAGGCCACGACGCCCCGCCTCCGCGACACCCCGCTCGAGCACGGCTAGGCCCGCCGCCGAGCGCCCAAGCCCGCCGGTCACCGCGATGGCGTCGCCGGGCTGCGCGGTCGACCGCAGGCGTGGCGTCCCCGCGTGCTCGCCGAGGAGGGTCACGTTGACGAGCCAGCCCGCGAGCGAGCGGGAGGTGTCGCCGCCCACCAGCGCGACCCGATGAGGCGCGGCGGCCGCGTGTAGTCCCCGGTAGAAGCCGGCGACGTCCTCGGCGTCGGTGTCCTCGGGCACCGCGAGACCGATCAGCGCCCACCGTGGCACGCCGCCCATGGCCGCGATGTCGGAGAGGTTCACGGCCATCGCCTTCCAGCCGATGTCCTCGGGGCTCGCCCACGCGCGCCGGAAGTGCACGTCCTCGACCACGAGGTCGGTGGTGGCGAGAAGGGCCGCACCCGGCGTCACCGCCAGCACGGCGGCGTCATCGCCGATTCCCACCGTGACACCCGCGGCGGGGGCCCGCTCCGAATCGAGCCGGATGCGCTGGATCAGCCCGCGCTCTCCGAGCCGGCGCAGGCTCACTGGGTCGAGGTCGCGGCCCGGCCGCGACTTGGAGGGTCCGCGCTACCCATCACCGCGCTCCGACGGCCACGCTCCCGAGGAAGTTCCGGAGGAGCGCCTTACCCTCGGTGGTCAGGATGGACTCGGGGTGGAACTGCACGCCTTCAACGGGGAAGCGCCGGTGCCGGAGCCCCATGATCTCGCCGTCCTCCGCCCGGGCCGAGATCTCGAGGTCCGCGGGGAAGCCCTCCTCGAGGACGACGAGCGAGTGATAACGCGTGGCCTCGAAGCCGGGCGTGAGTCCGGCGAAGACGCCGCGCCCGTCGTGGGTGATCCGCGACGTCTTGCCGTGCATCTGTGTCTTGGCCCGCGTCACCGTGCCGCCGAAGGCCTGGCCGATGCCTTGATGGCCGAGGCACACCCCGAGGATGGGAGTGGAGGCGCAGCAGCGCTCGATCAACGGCAGCGTGATGCCGGCCTGGGTCGGATGCCCGGGGCCCGGCGAGATCACGATCCCGTCCGGGTCCATGGCCATCACGTCCTCCACCGTGAGCGCGTCGTTGCGCGCCACGCGCACGTCGGCGCCCAGCTCCCCGAGGTACTGGACGAGGTTGTAGGTGAAGGAGTCGTAGTTGTCGAGGACGAAGATCATCGACCGGTCTCCTGGGCGGCGGTGCGAAGCGCCAGGATCATGCCGCGCGCCTTCGAGCAGGTCTCCAGCCACTCGGTCTTGGGATCGGAGTCGGCGACGATGCCCGCGCCGACCTGGATGGAGGCGCGCTGGCCGTGGCACACCACCGTGCGGATCGTGATGCAGGAATCCATGTTCCCCGAGTACGAGATGTAGCCGACAGCCCCGCCGTAGGGGCCGCGCCGCGTGGGCTCCAGCTCCTCGATGATCTCCATCGCGCGTACCTTCGGAGCGCCCGACAGCGTGCCGGCGGGGAAGGTGGCGGCGAGCACGTCGAAGGCATCCTTACCGGGGGCGAGTTCGCCCCGCACGTGGCTGACCAGGTGCATGACGTGCGAGTAGCGCTCCACCACCATGAACTCCGTCACCTCCACCGTGCCGATCCGCGCCACCCGGCCCACGTCGTTGCGGCCGAGGTCCACGAGCATGACGTGCTCGGCGCGCTCCTTGGGATCCGCGGCCATCTGGGCGGCGAGGGCTGTGTCCTGGGACTCGGTGGCGCCACGTGGGTGCGTGCCCGCGATGGGCCGCTCCTCGACGCGCCCGTCCTCGAGGCGCACGAGCACCTCGGGCGAGGAGCCGACGATGCTCGTCTTGCCGAGGCGCAGGAAGAAGAGGTACGGGGATGGGTTGATCGTGCGCAGGGCGCGATACACCGTGAAGGGATCGGCCTTGAGCTCCGCGTCCAGGCGCCGCGAGATCACGACCTGATACGCGTCGCCCGCGGCGATGTACTCCTTGGTCCGGTGCACCGCCTCCATGAACGTCGCCTCGTCCATCGTCGAGCTGAACCCCTCCTCGCCCAGCGCCACCAGAGGCTGGGGATCGGGGAAGGTGAGCGGGGCGGGGGGGCGGGCCGGCCGCGCGAGCTTGGCCAGCAGCATGCCGATCTTCACCGCGGCCGAGTCGTAGGCGCGGTCCAGCGCGGCGGCGTCCGTGCCCTCGATGTGGGCGTTGGCGATCACGAGCAGGCGATGCTTGAGATTATCGAAGACCAGCAGGCTGTCGGTGAGCATGAACACCGCGTCCGGCAGCCGGAGATCGTCCTTGGCGAGGCGGGGCAGCCGCTCCACGTGGCGGACGATGTCGTAGGAGAAGAACCCGACGGCCCCGCCCTGAAAGCGGGGGAGCCCGGGCACCGGCACCGGCTTGAAGCGAGCGAGCACGCCGCGCAGGCCCTCGAGCGGATTCTCGGTCGCCATCTGCTCGGTGCGGCCGTCGGCGTGGCGGATCGTGACCCGATTGCCCTTGGCCGTGAACACCATGAGCGGGTCGGACCCGAGGAAGGAATAGCGAGCCCATTTCTCGCCGCCTTCCACCGACTCCAGGAGGAAGGCGTAGGGCCCCGGGCGCAAGCGGAGAAACGCGGACAGCGGCGTGTCGAGATCCGCAGCCAGCTCGGCGTAGACCGGGACGAGATTGCCGCGCGCGGCGAGCGCCCGGAACTCCTCGCGCGAGGGCGAGAGCGGGGGGATGCGGGGCGCGGCCGGCGACATGGTGGGGCAGTGCGGCGTCAGCCGATGGCGTCCAGCTTCTTCTTCAGCTGGGCCTTGGGGACGGCGCCCACGACCTGGTCCACCACCGTGCCCGACTTCATGAAGAGTATGGTCGGGATGGACCGGATCCCGTAGCGGGCGGCGAGCGCGGGGTTGTCGTCCACGTTCACCTTCGCCAGGCTGACCTTGCCGCTTCCCTCCCGGGCCAGCTCCTCCAGGGTGGGGGCGATGGCGCGGCAGGGTGCGCACCACTCGGCCCAGAAGTCCACCATGAGGACCTCGGCGTGCTTGCCAACCTCGGTGTCGAAATTGGCCTCGGTGAGGTGAAGGGCGCTATCGGCCATGGGCGTGGGTCTCCTTGTGGGGAAAAATCGCTTTGCTACGCTAACATACGCCCTCCCCCGTGGCAAGTTGAGGGTACCCCGACGCGTCCGCGACCCCCGGTGGGGCTGGCCCAGGCCGCGGCGCTACACGGTGGTGACGTAGCCCTCGAGCCGATCGCGCACCCGGAGTGCGGGATCGCGCTCCGCGGGGGGGCCATAGCCCCCGCCGCCCGGCAGTCGGATCTCGATGAGGTCTCCCGGCTGGAGGATCTGCTCCGCCTTGGGGTTCGCGGGCATACGGCCATTGATCAGCACCGCGCCCGGCGCGCCGGGGGCGCCCCCGAAGAAGCCCTGCGGCGGAATGCGGGTGCGGTCGCAGAGGAGGGAGCAGGTGAAGGCTCCGCGGGTGCGCACGCGGAAGGCGATCTCCTGGCCGAGCCCGCCGCGATAGCGCCCGTCACCGCCCGAGTCGGGCCGCAGCCGCTTATGCTCGATCACGAGAGGCGAGAGCGACTCGATGACCTCCGCCGGGGTCCCCAACACGCCGGAGGGGAAGGCGGTGGCGGCCAGTCCGTCCTTGCTCGCGCGCGCGCCGGTGCCGCCGGAGGTGAACACCACGAAGCTGAAGGGACGCCCGCCCTCGTCCTTGCCCGCCACCTGTACGCCCCAGATGTTGGCCGAACCCTCCGCCATCACCCGATCGGGGAGCGCGTCCTTGAGGGCGCCCGCGATCGCGTGGGGCAGGAAGTGACCGACCACGTGACGCGCGGCCACCGGCGCGGGCGGCCGCGCGTTGAGGATCGAGCCCTCGGGCGCGCTGATGCGGAGGGGACGGAACGCGCCCTCGTTGTTGGGCACGTCGGGGCTCACGATGACCTTGGCGCCGTACGTCGTGTAGGCCTCCGTGTAGTTCATGACCACATTGATGCCGCGGCGGCTCTCGGGCGAGGAGCCCGTGTAGTCGATGGCCAGCTCGTCGCCCCGGACCTCGCACCGGACCTTGATCGTGATGGGCTCGTCGAACCCGTCGGAGGTGACCGCGTACTCGTAGGCGCCGGGGCGGAGCCGCGCGATGGATTCACGCATCGCGCGCTCGGTGCGCCCCACGATCTCGTCGCCCAGGGGCTCCAGCCGCTCGAGGCCAAACTCGCTCATGAACTCGAGCAGCCGCTCGCCACCGACCGCGCCGCCGGCGATCTGGGCGTGGAAGTCACCCATCACCAGCTCGGGCAGCCGCACATTGGCGCGGATGAGGGCGCCGAGGGCGGGATCGAGCACGCCCCCGTGGTAGAGCTTCATGATCGGGATGAAGAGCCCTTCCTCGTAGACCTCGCGAGCCTCTGCGGACAGGATGTGCCCGCCGATGTCGGCCGTGTGGCACGTGGAGGCGAACAGGGCCACGCAATCGTCGCCGCGGAATACCGGGGTCGCGATCGTGACGTCATTGAGGTGTCCCGAGCCCTTCCAGGGATCGTTGGTGATGAGCACGTCGCCCGGACGGATGGCCTCCAGCGGGATGGCCGCCAGCATGTGACGGACGCAGAGCGCCATGGAGTTGATGTGGCCCGGCGTGCCCGTCACCGCTTGGGCGAGCATCCAGCCGCGACGGTCGAAGACGCCGGCGGAGAGATCGCCCGCCTCGCGCACGATCGACGTGAAGGATGTGCGCTGCAGCGCGGCCGCCTGCTCGTTGACCACGCCGACGAGGCGGCTCCAGCAGATGTCGAAGGTGACGGGATCCATCATGGGTGGCCGGCTCCAGGGCGCCGGCCGATCACGCATCCCTCGTGGACCGTGACGGCCGCGCCGGGCCTCTGCATCCAGTCGGTGTAGTCGGCGACCACCGCTTCGCGCTCGCGGTCGGTCAGGGCGCCGGCCGCTACCATCTGGCGGCCGCGGCTCTCCGCCGCCAGCCGCCACATGCCGGCGATCCGATAGAAATCGGCCTCGTTCGCACGGACGGTGCGCACGTGCTCGACGGTCTGGACGTCGTCCAGCCCGGCCGCCGCGAAATCCTCCGGAAGGTGCTGGATCATCGCATTGTCCAGATGGCCCGCGGCGCGCCACTCGAGGAACGCGCCGTAGAAGTGCCGCCAGGACACCGGCGACTCGGCCCAGTGTGCGCGGGTGTGGTCGTAGTCGAGCGCGACGAGCCGCCCACCCGGCCTGGTCGCCGCGACCATCGGCTCGAGCGCGCGCGGCGCGTCGGGAATCCACTGGAGCACGCGGGCGGCGTTGACGAGGTCGAACTCGTCCTCCCAGCCGCCGTCGCGAATGTCGCCCTCGAGAAAGCGCAGATTGGGCAGGCCCCCCGGGGGCTCCGCCTCGCGCGCCGCGGACAGCATCTCGGGATTCACGTCCAGGCCCACGACGCGGCCGGGCAGGGCCCGGCGGGCCATCTCGATGGTGAGGGTCCCGGGGCCGCATCCCACGTCGAGCACGTCCAGGCTCGGCCGCAGCATGCCGAGCAGGCAGGAATGGCTGTTCGCGAGCGTACGCGCGGTCATGATGCCGAGCGCCTCTCGGGGGATGTAAGCACGGTCCGCGCGCGTGAGCGTCATGCGGGCTCCGCGACGAGCGTGCGGGTCGCGTCCACGCGGATGCGCGCGCCCGGTCCGATCACCGTGGTCGACTCGCGCTCCTCGATGATCGCCGGCCCCGCAAAGACCATCCCCGGCGCGAGCGTATAGCGGTCGTACACCGGTGTCTCCACATACCCCTCTGCCTCGGGGAAATAGGCCTGACGCGTGCGCTTCGGCAAGGGTCCGCGCCGGTTGTCCGCGGACTGGGGGAGAGCGGGGGCCATGTGTGGGCCCCCGCTGATGGCAGATCGAAAATCGCGGGCACCCGTCTCGGCGCCGCCACCCGTCCCGCCGCCACCCGCCTCCGGTCCCGACACCACCACGCGCCAGTTGAGGGCCTCGATGGGCACCCCCATCGGCGTCCGGTGATAGAGCGCGCGATAGGCGTCCTCGAAGCCGCTGGTCAGGGCGGCGAGGCTCTCGGGCCCGAGCGGACCCGACGGCACCGGCCCCTCCACTTCGTGGCCTTGGCCGGCGTAGCGCATCTCGGCGGCGCGCCGGAAGGTCATGTCGGCGTCCGCGATCCCCGCCTCGCGCAGCACCGCGCGGCCTTCCCCTTCCATCTCGGCGAAGAGCCGATTCACCCCCGTCCAGTCGGCGCCATCGAGGCGCTGAGACGCCGTGCGGACGAAGTCGAAGGCCAGGGGGGCGGAAAGGAGGCCCAGCGCCGAGGCGGCGCCCGCCCCGAAGGGCACCAGCACCCGCGGCACCTTGAGGATGCGCCCGACGCTCCACGCATGCACCGGACCCGCGCCGCCGAACGCGAAAAGGGGATAGGCACGCAGGTCCTTGCCGCGCTCGATGCCGTGGATGCGCGCCGCCGCGGCCATGTTCTCGTTGACCACTCGGTGAATGCTCCACGCGGCGCGCGCAAGGTCGAACCCCATGGGCTTCCCCACGGTATCGATGATGGCCCGGCGCGCCGCCTCGACGTCGAGACGCATGCGTCCGCCCAGGAAGAAATCGGGATCGAGATAGCCCAGCACGAGATCCGCGTCGGTCACCGTGGGCTCGCGCCCGCCGAGGGCGTAACAGGCCGGACCGGGATCGGCCCCCGCGCTGTCGGGCCCGACCTTCAGGAGGTTCATGCGATCGAGGCGTGCCATTGATCCGCCGCCCGCGCCGATCTCGATGAGCTCGATGACGGGCACGCGGATGGGCAGTCCCGAGCCCTTCTTGAAGCGGTCGGCGCGCGCGACCTCGAACTCGCGCGCGAGCAGCGGCTCCCCACGGTCGATGACGCAGGCCTTCGCGGTGGTCCCGCCCATGTCAAAGGAGAGCAGCCGATCCTCTCCCGCCTCCCGCGCGGCGCGCGCCGCGGCGAGGGCGCCCGCGGCGGGACCCGACTCCACCAGCCGCACCGGAACCCGCTTGGCGGTGGCCGGGGTGGCGATGCCGCCGGAGGACAGCATGATGTAGAAGC
Organism: Candidatus Methylomirabilota bacterium; assembly: GCA_035764725.1. Lineage (NCBI taxonomy): Bacteria > Methylomirabilota (SeqCode) > Candidatus Methylomirabilota bacterium. The sequence goes on from DASTYT010000127.1 coordinate 27,991, forward strand.
CGCCCCGGACGCCCATGTCGGCGATCTTCCGCTCGAGGTCGTCGAGGTAGCGCGCCATCAGAGGCATCACGTAGACGTTGGCCGCGGTGGTCGATGTGCGCTCGTACTCGCGGATCTCCGGCACGACCTCCGATGAGCATGCGACCGGTAGCCCGGGCGCCATCTCGGCGACCAGCCGCGCGAGGGCCTCTTCGTGGACGGGATTCCGGTAGGCATGAAGCAGCGAGATCGCGACAGCCTCGACGCCATCCGCGAGCAGCCGACCGATGGCGGCCTGTGCGCTGGCGACGTCGAGGGGGCGGCGGATGCTGCCGTCCGCGTCCAGCCGCTCCTCGACCTCCAGGCGTAGATGGCGCGGCACCAGCGGCGCCGGCGGGTCAATGAAGAGATCGTACATGTCGTAGCGGCCCTCACGCCCGATCTCCAGCGCGTCGCGAAAGCCCGCGGTGGTGAGGAGACCCGTGCGCGCGCCCTTTCTTTCTATCAGGGCGTTGGTCGCCAGCGTGGTGCCGTGGATCAGCGCGCGCACGGCCGCCGGCACCGCGCCCGCCTCCTCGAGCAGGCGGAGCACCCCCTGCTCGACGGCCTGCGCGGGATCCTTGGGGGTGGTGAGGAGCTTGCCGACCCGCACCTCGCCGGTCGCGTCGTCCACCCAGACGAGGTCGGTGAAGGTGCCGCCGATGTCGACGCCGAGACGTCCCCGCGGAGCTCGATCAAGCATGAAAGGAGTCTAGGAGTCGGGCCGGGGCCCGTCAACCGCCCGGCTTTGCTCGGATCAGGCGCGCCCCCTTGCTAGACTCGAAGCGCGATGAGTCCCGAGGCCGCGGTGCGACTGGCGCGACTCATCCTGCTCGCCGTGCTCGCCGGCGTCTATTTGTGGCTCGCCGCCGGGCGGCCGTGGCTCGCCGAGAGCCGGCCGCTCACGCGCCGAGTGCGCTGGCTCGCCGCCGCCCTCCTGGTGGCCGCCGCGCTCTCCTATCCGAACTTCGGCCTGCTGCATCCGCAGCGCGGCGTGCCCCCGGCGCCGGCGCACATCCATTACTGGGACAGCTTCCACTACTTCATGGGTGCGAAGTACCTGCCTGAGCTGGGCTACACGCGCCTCTACGAGGCCACGCTGGTGGCGGGCCGGGAGCTGGGCGCCTTCGACTACGTGACCCAGCTCCGGGATCTGCGCACCTACGGGGTCGAGGACGCGCGCAGCGTGGACGCCGTCGCGGTGCGTGCGCGGTTCTCCCCCAGGCGGTGGGACACCTTCAAGCAGGATCTCCTGTACTTCGGTCCCCAGATCAACGAATGGCGCGGCCTCTTCCAGGACCACGGCTACAACGACCCGCCGCCGCGTGCGCTCCTGCTCCACCTCCTGCTGCGTGGAGTGCCGGCGAGCCTCACCACCGTCACCCTCGTCACCTCGGTCGACTATCTCCTGATGCTGACGGCCCTCGCCTTCGCGGCCTGGGGCTTCGGCAGCACACCGGCCATGCTCGCCTTCGCGTTCCTCTGGCTGAGCCCACTGGCCCGCTTCGACTTCATCGGCGGGTCCGTGCTCCGCTGGGACTGGCTCGCCGCGCTCGTGGTCGCGGTGGCCGTCTTCGCGCGGGGCTGGCCGGGCGCCGCCGGCGTCCTGTTCGGCTACGCGACGATCGCACGGATCTTCCCCGCGATCTTCCTCGCCCCGATGGCGCTGGCGTGGGTCGCCGCGCGGCGAGATCACTCGCGCGGGGCCGGCCCGAGACGCTGTCTCGTCGCGGCGCTCGCCGTCCTGCTCGTGGCGGGCGGTGTGGTGCTCGCGGTCGGGGAGGAGGTCGGCCATCTCGTCGAGTACCGCGCGAAGATCCGGCTGCACGGCGAGGGCACGTTCGTGAACGCGGTAGGGCTCGGCGCCCTCATCGCCGGCTACAGCGCGCCGTGGACGGTGGACGCCGATGGCCGCGCGTTCGTGTCGCATGCCGCCCTGATCGCCGCGCGACCGCCCGGTTGGCTGCTCGGCCTCGTCACGGTCCTTTACGTCGTGCTGGCCTGGCCGCTGATCCGGCGTGCCCGCCCGCCGGAGAGCCTGCTCTACATGGTGCCGCTCCTCTACATCGCGCTCTCCCCCACCGGCTACTACTACTCGTTCCTCATCCTGCTCATGCTGCTGCCGTGGCGCGACGGAGCCGCGGAATCGCTTCGTCTCCTCGAGATGGCGCTCCTCGCCGCGATGATGGCCGCGGCCTACGCGCTCGAGGCGGGGTCGAGCGAGATGCTCACGTTCTTCTCGGCGGTCTCGCTGCAGCTCGCCCTCTACTTCGCGCTGTGGCTCGGATTGGAGCACGCGCGAAATTTTCGTACCCGCGCCCGACGTCTCGCCTCTGACGTCACCGCGCATGACACTGTTGCGACGGAGACGCACGTCCCGCGCTTGTAAGTTTCCCTGCCCCTGAACGTCACCAGGGGACACCGTCCGCGGGCGCGAACGGCCGCTGGGGCACTTTTCCAAGCACCCGGGGTTATTGGGCAATCCCCGTCCCGTTCCCCATCGCGCCCGCCCCTCCCCACGTCGACGGCCCGGTGACGCTCCGTGGCCTCCACCTTGCAGCGTTGAGGCCCGCCGGACGCCTGTCCGCGCGCCGAGTCGAGCGAAAAGTAAGGAGAGGACAACCGCCATGGGCAAGGTGATGGTCGTCGACGACGCGTACTCCGAGCTGACCATGATGGAGGGCATTCTGCGCACGGCCGGTCACAAGGTCGTGACGCTCATCGACGGCGAGCGGCTCGAGGACAAGGTCGCCGAAGAGCAGCCAGACGTGCTGCTGCTCGACATCGTCATGCCCAAGCGGAACGGCTACGAGATCCTGCGCAGCATCAAGCGGGACGGTCGCACCAAGGACACCCCGGTGGTGGTGGTGAGCTCGAAGAATCAGGAGAGCGATCGGGCGTGGGGGAAGCGCCAAGGCGCTGATGAGTACCTCGGCAAGCCCTTCACCGCGGAGCAGCTGCTCGAGGCGGTGCGCCGCTTCGCGCCGTAGCGGGTCGATGGCCTCCACCCGCGCCTGCGCCTTCACCCTCGCCGGCCACCGCTTCGCGGTGGACGTCGCCGACGCGCGCGAGGTGGTGGTGTTCGAGTCCATCACGCCGCTGCCCCTGGCCCCGTCGTTCGTGCTCGGGCTGGCGAATCTTCGCGGCAGCGTGATGCCGGTGGTGGACCTGGCTCCGCTGCTGGGGCTGCCGCCGCGCGAGGCCCGGGCGCAGACGCTCGGCCTCGTGCTCGGCCACGGCGCATGGCAGGCCGCCGCGGTGGTGGACACGGTGCTGGGGCTCGAGCCCCTGCAGCCGCGCGACGGAGGCGACCCGAACGGCACCAGCGTGGCGGGGGAAGACGGCTCGATCCCGGTACTGGACGCGGGCGTGATGTTGGCAGCGCTGCGCGGCGGCGCGATGGGCGCCGCCGGTGGGAACAACTAGCGGGCAAGGAGGCGGGGATGAAGCGGCGGACAGTGCTGCAGCTGTTGTCGGCGGGGGTGGGGAGCGGCGTCCTGGGCGGCCTGTCGGCGCGCGCGTGGGGCCAGGCCCCGGCCAGGAGCGCCGGCGAACCCGTGGTCGCGAGCGCGCCGGGCGTCACCAGCCGCGAGGTCCGCATCGGCATGAGTGCCGCGTTCAAGGGCACCGCCGCCGGCCTGGGCGCCGAGTTCTACCGCGGCGCGCAGGCCTACTACGACGAGGTGAACAGCCGCGGCGGGATCAACGGCCGCAACCTCGCGGTGATCGCCCTCGACGACGGCTACGAGCCCACCCCCTGCATCCGCAACACGCAGCAGCTGGTCGAGAAGGAGAACGTCTTCTTTCTCTCGAACTACGTGGGCACGCCCACGCTGACGCGCGCCCTACCCCTCATCAAGCGCTACACCGCGCAGCAGGTGATCCTGGTCGGCAACTTCACCGGGGCCCAGCCGCAGCGCGAGGCGCCCTACGTCGAGCACGTCTTCAACATCCGGGCGTCGTATCGCCAGGAGATGATGGCCCTCGTCGACCGCTTCTGGGACCAGGGGGCGCGCAAGTTCGGCGTCTTCTACCAGGTGGACGCCTACGGCCGCAGCGGCACGGACGGGGTGGCCCGCGGGCTGGCCCTCCGCAGCGCGCAGATTGCCGCCGAAGCCACCTACCGTCGCGGCGCCAAGTTCGAAGACGACATGGCGCCGGCGGTGCAGGAGCTGCGCAAGGCCGGTGTGGATGTGGTGCTCTGCACGGGCGCGTATCAGGGCTGCGGGGCCTTCGTGCGCGGTGCGCGCGACCTCGGATGGGGCGTCCCGATCGCCAACGTGTCCTTCGTGGGCTCGGACGCCATGCTCGCGCTGCTCCTGCAGCACGGCCGCACCACGGGTCGTGACTACACCGCCGCGCTGGTGAACTCGCAGGTGGTTCCGAGCTACGACGACGTGTCGCTGCCCGGCGTGGTCGAGTACCGCACCCTCATGGACCGTCACAAGCCGTCGGTGCCGGAGTCGCTGCGGGATCCCGCGTACACGGCGCAGAAGCTCTCGTTCATCAGCCTCGAGGGCTTCGTCAACGCCAAGGTGATCGTGGAGGGCATCCGCCGCGCCGGAGTCAATCCCACGCGCGCGAGCTTCCGCGCCGCGCTGGAGACCATGCGGAACGTGGATCTGGGCATCGCGGCGCCCCTGACCTTCGCCCCCGAGCGCCATCAGGGGCTCGACAACGTCTACTTCACCCGGGTCGAGAACGGCCGTTGGGTTCCGGTGCAGGACTGGAACGCCGCGATCAAGGCGTAGGAGGAACGGTGATGGCAGCGACGACGGAACAGGGGCGAGGCAAGGGGGAAGGGGAGGACGCGGCGGCGGCCATGCCGTCGGAGGCCCCGGTGCGGGCGCGCAGGCGCCGGTTCGGACTGCTCGCGAAGATCACGACGCTCCTGTTCCTCATCCTGGTCCCGCTCGCCGCCCTGACGTGGTGGATCTCGGTGCAGTCGCTCCGCGCAAACCTCACCGCCGAGTTCACCTCGAAGGGGAGCGCCATCGCCAAGGGTCTCGCCAACTCCGGGGTGGACCTCATCCTCACCCGCGACGCCTCCACCGTGCAGGCCCAGGTGGACCAGGTCGCCGGTATTACCGGCGTGGCCTACGTGATGGTGTACGACCCCCAGAAGACGCTCATCGCCCATACCTTCGCGCCGTTCGTGCCGCCCGGCCTCGTGGACCAGAACCTCGTGCCCGGCGACTGGCCGCAGAAGGTGCAGGACGTGTCGTTCAAGGACCCGGCCGGGGGGGCGCAGCGCGACGTCATCGACATCGCGGTGCCCGTGCTCGCAGGCCAGCTCGGCACCGTGCGGGTGGGCATGGATCGCTCCATCATCGTCGTCGCGGCGGCCCAGGCCGGCCGCACGCTCCTCCTGATGTTCGGTGGCTTCGCGGTGGTGGCGGCGGCGGCCGGCATGGTCTTCGCCCGCCGGGTGACCCGGCCCGTCCAGCAGCTCGTCCGCGTCGCCGAGCAGGTTGGTCGCGGTGACCTCTCCAAGCTCGCGCCCGTGCAGTCGCGGGACGAGATTGGCCAGCTCGCCGTCACCTTCAACGACTCCATCGTGCGGCTGCGCTCGCTGGTGCAGACGGTGGCCGAGCGCGACGCGGAGCGACGCCAGCGCCAGGAGCTGCAGGCCAACATCACCCGCTTCCTGGACGTAACCACCGAGGTGTCGCGCGGCGACCTCACGCGGCGGGGCGAGGTCACGTCCGACGTGCTCGGAAGCGTCGTCGACTCCATCAACGTCATGGTGGGCGAGATCGCCGCCATCCTCGTCGAGGTGCGCCAGGCCGCCCACCACGTGTCGAGCAGCGCCAACGAGATGATCGTGTCGATGGGCCAGATCGAGACGGGCTCGCGCGCCCAGGCGCGTGACGCCATGCAGGCCACCGGGACCGCCCAGCAGCTCGGCACCTCCGCGCGCACCGTGGCCAGCAGCGCGGATGCCTCAGCCCGCGCGGCCCGGCAGGGTCTGGAAGCCGCCCAGCACGGCGAGCAGGCGGTGCGGAACAGCCTGGAGAGCATGCAGCGCATCCGGGCCGAGGTGCAGGGCGTCTCCAAGAAGATCAAGGGCCTCGGCGAGCGATCGCTCGAGATCGCCGACATCGTCAACACCATCGACGACATCGCCGCGCAGACCAACCTGCTCGCCCTCAATGCCGCCATCGAGGCGGCGGGCGCCGGTGAGGCCGGCCTCCGCTTCGCGGTCGTGGCCGACGAGGTGCGGAAGCTCGCCGAGCGCTCGGCCAAGGCCACCAAGGACATCGCAGTCCTCATCAAGAACTTCCAGTCCGAGACGCAGCAGGCGGTGATCGCGATGGAGGAGGGGACGCGCGAAGTCGAGACGGGCTATCGCGTCGCGACCCAGGCCGGAGAGAGCCTCCGCGAAATCGCGGCGGTGTCGCAGAAGTCGGCGGGCCTGGCCCAGGAGATCTCTGTATCCACCCAGGACCAGGTGAAGGGCGCCGAGCACGTGGGCCTCGCCGTCCAGGCCATCGCCGGCGTGGCGTTGCAGACGGAGCAGGGCGTGGTCGAGACCCGCAAGACGGTGGACGACCTCGTGCAGCTGGCCGAGGAGCTGACCAAGGTGCTGTCACGCTTCAAGCTCGCGGTCTAGGAGAGACGGAAGGGGACGCCGCTCGCGACCATGACAGAGCAGCCGGATCGGGAGTTCTTGCTGAGCATCTTCCTCATGGAGGCCTGGGACACGGTCTCCATCCTCGAGGAAGGCGCTCCCGGTCTGCCCGCCGGCGACGATGTCGAGCCGCTGCTCGTGGTCGCGCATCGCCTCCGGGGCGCGGCCGCCCTCCACGGCTTCCCCGAGCTGGCCGCGGAGGCGGCTGCCATCGAGGACATGCTGGAGCGGGTGTCCGCGGCGGGCGCCGCCGAGCGCGTCGCAATCGCGGGCGCCCTCGGGGCCGCGGTGACGCGGCTGCGCGAGGGCCTCGAGCGCACCGGGACGACCCCGCCCGCCCCCGAACCGGGGCTCGCCGAGGCCGAGACGACCGACGCCCTGCTCACGGAGCTCGCCACGTTCTACGCGAGCAACACGGAGGTGCTGGAGTACTTCGGGCCCGAGGCGGTGGAGCACCTCGATACGATCGCGCACTCGCTGCTCGCCATCGAGGGGGGCGCCGATCCAAGGGCGGAGGCCGCTACGCTGTTCCGCGCGTTCCACACCCTCAAGGGAGCCGCGTTCACCGTGGGGTGCCGTGCCATCGGGGACTTCGCCCATCGCGTGGAGGACCTCCTCGTCGCCGTCCGGGAGGCGCGCCAGCCCTTCACCCCCGCGGTGGTGGAGGCGGTGTTCGCGAGTGCCGATGCCATCCGCCTCATGCTCGCGGCGGCGACCGAGCGCCCGCGCGGCCTGGACGCGGCGGCGCAGCGGGCGCGGGGGCTCATCGCCGCGCTCATGGTGGATGGCCGCGCCGCTGCGAAGGAGACGGCCGCGGAGGACGCGCACGTCCCCGAGACGGCGACCGCCTCCCCCCGCGTGGCGGTCGCGCCGGCCCCGCGCGCGAGCATCCGGGTCGCGGTGGACCGCCTGGACTCGCTGATGAACCTGGTCGGCGAGCTCATGGTCGCGCGGGCGCGTATGGACGAGCACCTCGCGCAGCTCGACCGAGTGGGCGAGCTCTTGCTCTGGAGTCGCACGCGCATGGGGGAGGCGGTGCGCGCCTTCGAGGGCAAGTACGAGTACACGCAGCTGCCCGCCATGGCCGGCGCGCGCGCCGGCGGCGGCACGGGCGTCCCGCCGCTGGGTCCCCCCACGACCGGCCACTCCAGCGCCCTCGTCCATGAGTTCGAGGAGCTCGAGTTCGATCGCTACGACGACTTCAATATCCTCTCGCGGCGCGTCGCGGAGGTCTCCGCCGATGTGGGCGAGGTGCAGGCGCAGCTGGCCGCGCTGGTGCGCATCGTGCGGGACGACGCCGCCCAGATGCAGCGTCTCACCTGGAGCTTGCGCGGCGAGATCACGCGCTCGCGCATGGTGCGCATCGGCACGCTCTTCGGCCGCTTCCTGCGTCGGATCCGCGCCATCGCGGCGGACACCGGCAAGTCGGTGGACGTGAAGGTCATGGGGGAGGGCGTCGAGCTCGACAACACCATCATCGAGCAGATCGCTGACCCGCTGCTGCACCTCGTCCAGAACGCGGTGTTTCACGGCATTGAGCCCGAGGCGGAGCGGACCGCCCAGGGGAAGCCCGCCCGCGGCACCCTCACCTTGCGTGCCTATCAGGAGGGCGGCTCGGTGTACGTGGAGGTGGAGGACGACGGGCGCGGCATCGCCGCCGACCGTCTGCGCGCGAGCGCCGTCCGGGGCGGCTTCCTGGACGTGCCGGGGGCCGCGCGGCTCAACGACCGCGAAGCGCTCGACCTCGTCTTCCTGCCGGGGTTCAGCACCGCCGAGGTCGCGACCTCGGTGGCCGGGCGGGGCATCGGCATGGACGTGGTCCGCACCAACGTGCTGCGGCTCGGTGGCGAGATCGACGTCGAGACCGAGGTCTCTGTAGGCACGCGCTTCACCCTCAAGCTGCCGCTCACCGTCCTCATCGGTCACGCGCTCGCCATCCGGGTCGGGAAGACGGAGCTCGCGGTCCCGGTCAGCGCGGTGCGCGGCCTCTACGCCGTGGACCCCGCGGATATGCACGCCGGACCCGAGGGCGAGACGGTGGAGCTCGAGGGGGATGTGCTCGATCTCATCCGGCTGGCCCGGGTGCTCGAGCTGTCCGGCGAGGCACCCTCCGGGCGCATCCCCGTGATGGGCCTGCGGGCGGGCCGCCGGGTCGTTGCCGTCGCCGTCGACGAGTTCCTCGGCAAGCAGGAGATCGTCATCAAGAGCCTCGGCGCCTTCCTGGAGGACGCTGGGCCCTGGGCCGGCGCCAGCATCGCGGGCGATGGACGGATGGTGCTGCTTCTCGATCCCAACCGCCTGGTCGAGCGCGTGCGGGGGGCCGGCCGATCCGAGGGGCGGCCCACCGTCGAGACGCCGTCGCTTTCGCCGTCCGGACGGCCGGGCCGCGTGCTCGTGGTGGACGACTCCCTCAGCGTCCGGAAGTTCGTGGGCATGATGCTGGAGCGCGCCGGCCTCGAGGTCCGCCTGGCCTCGGACGGGCACGAAGCGCTGGGTCTCCTCGCCGAGGCGGCGAGCGACCTCGTCGTCACTGATCTCGAGATGCCCCGGGTGAACGGCTTCGAGCTGATCACCGACCTGCGCCGTCGGCCGGAAACGCGCGACATCCCGGTCATCGTGCTGACCACGCGCGCCGGCGAGAAGCATCTGGCGCTCGCGCGCAAGCTGGGGGTGGAGCACTACGTGACCAAGCCCGTGGACGAGCGCGCGTTCGTCGCGCTGGCCTTGAGCCTGGTGCCGCAGGGCGCCCGGGGGGCCCGGCCGTGAAGGTCCGGGGCCATGGGATGGATGGAGCGGTCAGCACCCCCGTGCGGGTGCTGGTGGCGGGCGAGTCGCGCGCCATGCGCAGCGCGCTCCGTCGCATGCTGGGCGCGGATCGACGCCTCGACGTGGTCGGGCTGGCGAGCGACGCCGATGAGGTCCTCCGCTCGGTCATCCGTCTTCGACCCGACGTGATCGTGGTCGACGTCGGGATGGATCCCTCCGATGCCCTCGCGACGATCGACCGGGTCATGGCCGAACATCCGACAGCCATGGTCGTGATGAGCGCGGCCACGCCGGAGGGCGGCGAGTCGGCCATCCGCGCGCTCGAGCTGGGAGCCGTGGACGTACTCGCGAAGCCCAGCTGGAGCGTGGACCCCGGGCTGAGCGCGCTCGCCGACGAGATGGTCCGCAAGATCCTGACCGCCTCGCGCGTGCGACCGGCGCGCGTCGCGGCGGCGCGCCCGGGCGAGCGGCCGCCCGCCGCCTCGCACCCGAGCCTGCCCACCTTCGGCGTGCCCGCCAACGACCAGGGCTGGACTCCCTGCGTGGTGATCGCCGCATCCACCGGCGGGCCGGCCGCGCTGCTCTCGCTGATCCCTGAGCTGCCGAAGGAGCTGCCCGCCTCGGTGCTCGTGGTGCAGCACATGCCCGCGCCCTATACCTACACGTTCGCCCACATGCTGAACGACCGCGCGGCCATCGAGGTGCGCGAGGCTGCCGAGGGCGACCGCCTGGCGCGGGGGCAAGCCTTCGTCTGCCCGGGCTCGCGGCATCTCACCGTCGACGCGCGCGGCACGGTGTGGCTTCGCCCCGCGCAGAGCTCGTCCCAGGACTCGCCGTCCGCCGACCTGGCGATGACGTCCGTGGCGGAGCAGGCGGCGGGCCTCGCCATCGGCGTGGTGCTCACCGGGATGGGCCGCGATGCCGCGCTCGGCGCCGCCGCCATCCGGAAGAGCGGCGGCATCGTGATCGCGCAGGACGAGGCGTCCTCGGCGGTGTACGGGATGCCGCGCGCTGCCGCCGACATGGGCTGCGTCGACGCGATGGTGCCCCTGTCCGGGCTGCCCGAGACGGTGCTGGCCTGCGTGGGCGATCTGCTGAGCCATCACCTGCGGATGGGCCATGCCTCTTAGCCCGAGCCGTGTCGCGCCGCGGCCCCACCACATCCCGACCCTGCGGGGGCGCTACCTGCTCTTCGCGGTTCACGGCCGCACCTACGCGGTGGAGGCGTCGTGCGTGAAGCAGGTGCGCCGTGGTGAGGGGGCGCTGGACGGTGACCTCTTGTTCCTCGGCACGCCGTACACGGTGATCGACCTGCGCGCGCTCCTGGGCTTCCCCGAGTGGACCGGTGCCGCCGAGGGACCGCACGGCCGCGTGGCAGTGCTGGTGGTCGGTGCCGGGCTGTCCGGTGCGCTCCTCGTGGACGCCATCGTCAATCTGGTCCTGCTGCCCCTCGACGTCATCGGCTCCGTGCCGCTCGACTTCTCCGCGCCTGAGCGGCGCTGGCTTCGCGGGCTCGCCCACGTGGACGGCCGCGAGATCCCGGTGCTCGACGTGGAGGCGCTGCTGCCATACCGCCTGGAGAGGAGATATGCCCAAGGTCTTGCTGGTTGATCCCGAGCCGGATAGCCGCGGCGCGTTCGAGCGCGCCCTGCGGGGTGACGGCTACGAGGTCTCCGTCGCGACGAGCGGATCATTCGCCCTGACGCAGATCGAGTGGGATCGGCCTCACGTCATCGTCACCCAGGCGCGGGTGGACGACATGGACGGCTGCGAGCTGTTCGGGCTCGTGCGGAGCGACCCGAAGACCAGGGAAATTCCGTTCCTGCTCGTTGCCGGGCTGGAGCGGCACATCGCCGCGCAGGCCGCCGCGCACGGGGTCGACCGGCTCTGCACGGGCCACGTGAGCATGCGTGTCTTCCTGGACGGTGTGCGCGCGCTGCTCACGGGCGAGCCGGCGGCGGGCGCCGCCGCGCCGGCGGCGAGCGCTGCGCCGAAGGAGCCGCCGGCCCAGGTGATGCGGGGCACGCTCGACGTCATGGACCTGCCCGCGCTCGCCCAGGCCATCGCGATGGGCGGCAAGACGGGCCGACTGACGGTGACCCTGACTCCGGGCGTGGGCGTGCTCGAGTTCGAGGGCGGCCAGCTGGTCCACGCCGAGTACGGCGGGGAGAGCGGAGAGCAGGCCTTCACCGACTTGGTCTGCGCCTCGCAGGCGGAGGGCGCCGGGGACTTCTGCTTCTCACCGGTCGCGCGCGGCCAGACGGGCAAGCTGCCCCGGACGGTACACCGGAGCGTGGATCGGTTGCTCCTGCGCATCGCCGCAGGCATCGATGAGGGCCGCGCGGCCCTCGAGACAATCGAACCGGCCGCCCCCGGGCGCGCCGCGAAAGGGCGGGCCTAGGTCATGGCAAAGGTCCTGGTCGTGGACGATTCGCTGAGCGTGCGCAAGGTCGTGGAGCGCGCGCTGGTCGCCCGCCAGCTCGAAGTGGTCTCGGCGGCGTCCGGCAACGAAGCCATCGCACAGATCGAGCGCGAGCTGCCCGATCTGGTGGTGTGCGACGTCGTGATGCCCGACCGCGACGGCTACGAGATCTGCCGCTTCGTGAAGTCGCATCCCAAGCTCGGGCGGGTGCCGGTGCTGCTGATCTCCGGCATTGTCAACGGGACCGTCCTCGAGCAGGCCGCGGAGGCCCGGTCCGACGACGTGCTGCGCAAGCCCTTCGAGGCGGCCGAGCTGGTCCGCAAGGTTTCCGAGCTCCTGGCCGGCAACGGCGCCTCCGGCCGCCCGGCGACGGCGCGCCTGGACGCGCCCGCCGCCAACGGCGCGCCCGTGCCGGCAGCGCAGCCGGCGCCGGCGACCGTGCCCGTTCCGCCCGCGGCGCCGCCGATCACGCCGCAGTCGGTCGCCGCCATTCTGAGCCGCGCGCGTAGCGGCGAGCCCTCGACCCCGCCCGCCGGGTGGACTCCGCCTGCCCCCGCCCCCCGCGTGGAGCCGGCCGCGGCGGCGCGCCCGCCTGCCCCGCTCGCGCCGGATCTCCGCACGGCGCTCGCGCAGTTCATGACCGCCTCGGGCGCCGACTGGGCGGCGCTCAGCGATCGCGAGGGCTTTCTCATCGAGGCGGCCGGGGCCGCGTGGTCCGAGGTCGAGATCGCCTCGGCCATGGCGGCCTGTCTGGTGGAGTCCTCCGAAGGCATCGGCCGCGAGCTCGGCCGGGGCGGCCTCGGCGCGATGCTCGTGGAATACGAGAAGGGATCCGTGCTGCTTCACACCGTGGGCTCGACGGCAGTGCTGGCCGTGATGCTCAAGGACGCGGCCGCGCTCGGGAAGGTCCGCTACTACGTGAAGCGGTTCCTGCCCGACCTGGCGCGGTTCGTCTGAGGGGGGCGAGAACGCGATGAAGAGCCTGGTCCTGACGCTCGCGAATCTGGCCGGATATGCCGTGACGGCCCTGGCGCTGTTCGCGCTCCTGCCCGTCGCCGATCTCTCGCTGCCCTGGTGGGTCGCGCTGGCCGCGCCCGCCATCGTGTACACGCTCGTGGTGACGATGTGCTGCCCACGCGCCAACACCGCCGAGGCGATCGGCATCGTGGCGCTGCTCTTCCTCGCGCACGCGGCGCTCGCTTCCGCCACCGGCATGGTCTACGCGGCCTTGACCGAGCTGCCGTACCCCACCGCGCTCGCGCTCACGGCGTGGCAGTACCTGCCCGCGCCCGTGCTGCAGGTGCTCTGCGTGTCGCTGATGGTGCTGCCGTTCCGCGCGTTCTATGCGCCGCCGCGCGCGCGCCGTCGCGGCCGCTCCGGCGTGTCGCCCGCCGCCGCGCTGGGTGTCGGGTCCTCGGGGAACCCGCGCCACGTCGCCCCCGAGCTGCCGCCGAGCCCGTTCGCGACGCCTGAGCTCCCGCCGTCCTCGCCGGCGCTGGCTGGCGCGACTCCCGAAGGCTTCGGCCTGCCCGCGCCCATCGCGGGAGGCTCGCGGCGGGAGGGCGCCGAGCGGGTGGAGGAGGTCGTCTCGATCCCGTTCGCGCGTATCGCCGATCAGCTTCCCGCCGGCGCGTTCACCATTTCCCCCGATCGGCTCGGCGCCAACATGCTCGAGCCGGGCCATTTGCTCGTGCCGACTCGTCTCGTCATCCCGCAGCTGGTGGAGGGCCATGTGACGGTCGCGTGGGAAGATATCGCCGATCAGTTCCCGCGGCACGCGCTGGCCGTGGACGAGGCCTCCGTGCGGGACGGCCTGGCCGACGGCCGAATCGTGCTACCGCTCGACGAGGTGGTGCGCCGGCTGCCGGCGGAGATGTTCGAGATGAGCTCACCGAGCGCGGACATCCAGGGCCTCGAGCGCTTCCCGCTGCCGTTCCGCCCGTTCGAGCTGGACCCGGACCCGATGATGTCGAGCCCCCCGCCGTCCACGCCGGCGGCGGCGGCGCCGACGCCGGCCGAAGAGCCTCCGGTGAAGGGCGCGCTGCCCGATCCGGCGACCGTGGTCGAGCCCGAGCCGGCCGAGGCAGTGGTGGAGCGGTCAGTGCCCGTCGCCGAGGCCGCGCCCACGATCGAGGCCGAGTACATCCCGTCCTTCCTGGTTCCGGACAGCGAGATCGAGTACGGCCTGCGCGACCGCATGAGCGAAGCCCTGCTGCCCGAGCTGCCTAGTGCCGAGGTCACGGCCGAGCTTGGCGAGGTGCCCAACCCCGTGGTCAAGGCCGAGCGGGACGAGCTGTCCAGCGCGGACTTGGAGGCGGCGAGGTCCGGTGTCGTCGCGGCGGATCTGCCCGCGATGACTGTCGCGGCGACGCCCGCGGTCGCGACTCCGCCCGTGGTGGAAAGGCCGCCGGTCGTGGAAACACCACCGGCCCTGACGCCGCCACCCCCCCTGACGACGCCGCCGGTCGTGGGGAGGCCCAGCGTCGTGGAAAAGCCGCGCGTCGTGGCGCCGCCGGTCGAAGGGCCATCCGTGGAGGCGCCCCGGGTCGCGGAAATCCCGCGCGTCGTCCCGTCGCCCGTTGAGGCGCCCCGGGTGGAGCAGCTGGTCGCGGACACGTCACGGACGGCCGCGCCGTCCATCGGAGATCGGGCCCGACAGGGGAGCCAGCTTGCGGCGGTGCTGACGCCGTTCGGTGCCTTGGAGGTCGGCTCCCGCGGCATCGAGGGGGTCACGCTGTTCACGTTCGCGTCAGGTGCGCTATCCGCCGAGGCGGTGCTGCGCACGGCCGGCGCCATCCTGCCATTCCTCATAACCGGGCGCGCGCCGTGGACGGTGGATCAGCTCACGGTGCGCCGCGAGGGCGGGGCGATCATCGTCACCCCGCTCGGTCCCGTCGAGTCCGGCGGGCCCGCCATGGTGGCCTCCGTCGGCCGCGTGGGCTCACTCGCCCTGCTCGAGATCGTGTGTCTCAAAGCCGCGCGCGAGCACCGGCTGACGTATTCCGCGGTCTCGCCGCGCGCCGCGGCGTCCGCGACGTCCGGCGGCGCGACCTATGACACCCGCAATGGCGGCGGTCTCTCGCTGGGCTTCCTCGCTGGCGACCTCGACGCATTCGGGCGGGTGAGCCCCACCGTGCTACGCGACTCCACTGGCGGCACCGAGGTCTGCGTGTTCCTCACGCCCGGTGGCGACAGCCGGGCGGTGGCGGGCTTTTCCGTGGACGTCTGCCGTGCCCTCGTCGAGAGCGACGAGCCCGCGCTCGGGGCGCTCCAATCGGTGACCTTCCGTCTGGGCGAGCGCCGGCTGGTGGTCCGGCCGGTGAAGGGGACGCTCGGACGCTTCAGCGTGCTCGTGGCCGCCGGTGAGGCCGTGGACCGGCCGGGCCTCGCGCATCGCCAACTCGAGCGCGCCGCCGGGCTGCTGCGCGGCGTCTGAGAACGGGAGCCATGTCGATCATCAACTACGCGGCGAAGGAGATCAACTTCAAGGTGGTCTACTACGGCCCCGGTGTGGCGGGCAAGACCGCGAGCCTGCAGCACGTGCACCGCTCCCTCCCCGACGCGAACAAGGGGAAGATGATCTCGCTCGCCACCGGCGACGACCGCACGATCTTCTTCGACTTCCTGCCGGTGTCCGCCCTCACCGTGCGCGGCTTCGTGACCAAGTTCCAGCTCTATACCGTGCCGGGGCAGGTGTACTACAACATGACGCGGAAGCTCGTCCTCCGCGGCGTGGACGGCGTGGTGTTCGTCGCGGACTCCCAGTTCGAGCGGCTCAAGGAGAACGCGGAGAGCTTCCGCAATCTGGAAGAGAACCTCCGGGAGTACAACTACGACCTCGACCGTATGCCGTGCGTGATCCAGTACAACAAGCGCGATCTCCCCAACGCCGCTCCGGTGCCGTACCTCGAGTACATGCTGAACCGGCGCGCGCGGCGGGTGCCGTCGTTCGAGAGCGTGGCCAGCCGCGGCGCGGGAGTGTTCGACGCCCTCAACACGGTATCCCGCATGGTGCTCCTCAGCGAGTTCGGACAGGAACAGGAGGTCCAGCGCAATGCTTCGTGACCTGGTGATCCACGAGAACGAGGCCGCTCGCATCGGGCAGGTGCTCGGCAGCTTCCTCGAGGAGTCGGGGGCGTCGGAGGCCCTGCTCATCGACCGCAGCGGCCAGCTCCTCGCCTCCAGCGGCAAGACCGCCACCTTCGACACCGTGTCGATCTCGGCGCTCGCCGCGGGCGCGTTCTCCTCGACGGGAGCCATCGCGGAGCTCCTCGGGGAGACGGAGTTCTCCGTCCTCTTCCATCAAGGGGTGCGGGAGAGCATTCACGTCTCCACGGTGGACGGCGAGACCATCCTGCTGGCCATCTTCAACGACGGCACCACCGTCGGCATGGTGCGCCTCTTCGCCAAGGAGGCCTGCCGCGCCATCGGGGCGGTGCTCGCCGAGGCTCGCACCCAGCCGCGCCGCGTGGGGGCCCTGGCCCCGCCGCTGAGTGCGGACGAGGCGCGCGGCCGGATCGGGCCGGAGAGCCGCTAGGGAAGGACCACCAAGCTCATGGCCGTCGTGCACCCGCCCGGGCCAGGCGCCCTCTCCACCCAGGAGCGGCGCGAGCTGGCGGAGACCGCTCAGGTCTTCGAGATGATCGTCGAGGCCAATCCCCTCGAGGTCGGCGCGCTCGAAGCCCTCCGGGAGATCTACGTCAAGCTGGGCGACCTGGACAAGCACGCGGACGTGGCCCGCCGCATCGCGGAGGCCCACGGCACGGCACCGGACGGCAACGGGAAGTCCGCCGAATCACATGGGGCGCCCGCCGAGATCCCCGACGCGCCGCCCGCGCCGGCGGCCCGTTCAGTCGAGGCCGCCGCCACGACGGCTTCAGTCCACGCTCCCGCAGTCGCGCCAGCTCCGCCGCCGCGGCCGGCCGAGAGGGCGCCCGCTGCCCCGCCGGCTCCCACGGGCCGGGCCGGAGCGCGGCGCTCCGAGCTCGCCGCAGCGCCCGCGCCCGCCGCGGCGTCCGTGGCTTCTCAGCCGTCGGCGCCCTCCGCCCCATCGCCGGCCCCTCGGCCGGCGGTACCCGCCCCCGTCGCGAGCCCCTTCGCCGCGTCGGGCAAGGGCAAGGTCGAGACAGGCCCGGTGACCGGCCGCATGGGACGCCTGGGCGACCTCCTCCTCGCCGGGGGGCACATCAGCCGAGCGCAGCTCGACCAGGCGCTCGAGAGCCAGCGCGGCTCCGGCGAGAAGATCGGCGCCGTCTTGACCCGGCTGGGCTTCCTCACGGAGGAGCAGCTCACCGAGTTCCTCTCCAAGCAGTACGGGATCCCCTCGACCTCGCTCTCCCAGCTCGACATCGACACCGACGTGGTGAGCCTGGTGCCCGCCCAGATCGCGCGCAAGTACGAGGTCCTCGCGATCAAGCGCGAGGGCAACGCGCTCACCCTCGCCATGTCGGATCCGACCAACGTGTTCGCGCTCGATGACGTCGCGTTCATGACCGGGCTCACGGTGGTCCCGGTGGTGGCGCCGCAGAGCGCCATCCGGAAGGCCTTCGAGCAGCACTACGAGGCCGAGGCGAGCGGCATCGCCGCGGTGATCACGGAGATGGCCCAGGCCGCGCTGGGCGACGTCGAGGTCGTCGAGGGCGAAGAGGAAGCCTGGGCGAAGGCCGACGTCTTCGAGCTGAAGGAGTCGGCCGACGAGCCTCCGGTCGTCCGACTGATCAACATGATCCTGGTCGACGCGATCCGCCGCGGGGCCTCCGACATCCACCTCGAGCCCTACGAGCAGGTGTTCCGCGTGCGCTTCCGGGTCGACGGCGTGCTGCACGAGATCATGACCCCGCCCAAGCGGATGGAAGCCGCTCTCACCTCACGTGTGAAGATCATGGCCAGTCTCGACATCGCCGAGCGGCGGCTGCCTCAGGACGGGCGCATCAAGCTCCGCTATCACCAGCGCGAGATCGACTTCCGCGTCTCGACGCTGCCGACGATCTTCGGCGAGAAGACGGTCATGCGGATCCTGGACAAGGAATCGCTGCAGCTCGACTTGACGATGCTCGGCTTCGATCCCTGGAGCCTCGAGCACTTCACCAAGGCCATTCATCAGCCGTACGGAATGATCCTGATCACCGGGCCTACGGGCTCGGGCAAGACCACGACGCTGTACTCGGCCATCCATACCATCAATTCCCCGGATATCAACATCATGACGGCCGAGGATCCCGTCGAGTACAACCTCAAGGGCGTCAACCAGGTGCAGGTCAATGACGAGATCGGCCGCACCTTCGCGGCCGCGCTGCGGAGCTTCCTCCGCCAGGACCCCGATGTCATCCTCGTCGGCGAAACGCGCGACGTGGAAACTGCTCAAATCGGCATCCGCGCCGCGCTCACGGGCCATCTGGTGCTCACCACCCTGCACACCAACGACTGCCCGTCCTCTGTCGCGCGCCTGCTCGACATGGGCATCCCGCCCTTCCTCGTGGCGTCCGCGCTGCTCCTCATCCTGGCGCAGCGTCTGGCCCGCCGCGTCTGCACCGAGTGCAAGGAAGCGTACGAC
>DASTYT010000128.1 GCA_035764725.1 Candidatus Methylomirabilota bacterium
GGCGTGGAGGCGGTCACGGTCGATGACTACTGGATGACTTCATCGGCCCGCACGAGCAGCGATTGTGGAATTGTGAGCTCGAGCAGCTTCGCGGTCTTGAGATTGACCACCATCTCGAACTTCGTGGGCTGCTCCACGGGCAGGTCAGCGGGGCGGGCGCCCTTTAGGATTTTGTCGACGTATGTCGCGGCGCGGCGGAAGTTATCACGCTGATCGACTTCGTACGCGATGAGCGCGCCGGCTCTGGTGATCTCGGCCTGGGCGGTCATCAGGGGCAGTCTGCCCCGCGCCCCCAGCTCGACGATCTGTCCCCGCGCCCCGAAGTACATCGGATCCCCGGTGACGAGGACTGCGTGCGCCGACTCCCGAGTCGCTGCGGAGAACGCCGCGGCGAGCTCAGCCGGGGCCCGCGCCTCCACGATCTGAAGACGGAGCTTCAAGGCCCGGGACGCCTCTTCTGCCTCCCGCAGAAGGCGTCGATAGCGTGGACCGGCCGGGTTCAGCAGTACTGCCACGCGAGACAAGTTGGGCACGACGCTCATGAGAAGCTGGAGCTGTTTGCCGACCAGATCGGAGTATTGTCCAGAGAGACCCGTGACGTTTGCTCCGGGCCTCGCGAGGCTCGCGATGAGTCCCGCCCCGACGGGATCTCCATGGTTCGTCATTACGATGGGGAGGGTCGACGTGGCACGCCGCGCCGCGTCCGCCGCATACGAGGCGGCGACGATCACATCGACCTTTCGCTGAACGAGCTCCGTAGCCAGGACATCCAATCGTTCCGGCTTCCCCTCGGAGAACCGTGCCTCGACGACGAGGTTCTGGCCCTCGACATAGCCCAGCTGGCGCAATCCCTCGAAGAGGCCGCCCCAGATCCGAGAGGCGCCGGCGTCGGTCAGCGGCACGGTGCCGAGAACCCCGACTCGAAACACCTTCGTTCCCTGCTGCGGCACGGCTGCGTGTGGTGAGATGAGGAGTGAAGCCAGGACGATCGCGCCGAGACCGACGCGGGTGAGCCTCATGGCGGGCTACTCTGGCATACCAACGAGGCCCGGGCAATCTTCCGATTCGACCTGATTCGACCGCTGACGATCGGGTAGGATACGCCGGTGCGCCCCAGCCAGCGTGTTCCCGTCCTCGTCTTTCTCGTCGTGTCGCTATTGCTCGCCCCGGCGCTCCCCGCCCAGGCGCAGCAACCTGTGGCGGCCCGGCGCGTCGGCGTGCTGACGTTCACCCAGCTGGCGCCGACGCTCCAGGAGCCTTTGCGCCAGGGCCTTCGCGATCAGGGCTACGTCGAGGGGCAGAATCTCCTCATCGAGTGGCGAGCCGCCGACGGCCGGCCCGAGCGCGCGAAGGCGCTCGCGCAGGAGCTGGTCGGGCTCAAGGTAGACGTCATCGTGGCGAACCTCACGCCCGCGGTGCAGGCCGCGAAAGAGGCGACGGCCACGATCCCCATCGTGATGGCCTCGGCCGGGGATCCGGTGGGCACCGGCTTCGTGAAGAGCCTCGCGCGGCCGGGCGGCAACATCACGGGCCTGACGGGCATTTCGGCGGAGCTTGCGGGGAAGCGCATCGAGCTGCTGCGCGAGCTCGTCCCCGGGCTCACGCGCGTGGGCTTGCTGCTCAACGGCACCAATCCCTTCGCGAAGTCGCTCGTGAGCGAGACGCGGGCGGCCGCCAAGCGAGCGGGCCTGGAGATCCAGATCATCGATGTGCGCCGGGCCCAGGACGTCGATCCCGCGCTGTCCGGGCTGACCCAGCGGCGGGCCCAGGCGGTGATCGTCGATGCCGCGCTGACCACGTGGCGGGCCGCGCAGCTGGCGCTACAGCACCGCCTGCCGTCGATCTCCAATCAGCGGGCCTTCGTCGAGGCCGGCGGCCTCGCGTTCCACGGGGCGGAGCCGAGCGACGTGCAGCGCCGGGCCGCCATCTTCGTCGCGAAGATCCTCAGGGGGGCGAGCCCGGCGGAGCTACCCGTGGAGCAGCCCACGCGCTTCGAGCTGATCCTCAACCTCCGGACGGCGAAGGCGCTCGGCCTGACGGTCAAGCCGGCGCTGCTGCTCCAGGCGACGCAGACGATCGAGTGAAGACCGACATCCGGTAGGCCGAGCGGCCGACTCGCACCCGGAAAGGGATTGGAGGTGCGAGCCGGTCGCTCGTCTCGCCGGCGGCGCGGGCCAAGCGCCTTAGCAGAACGCGGGGCCCACCGCCTCCAGCTTCTCCCGCAGACCGGGGCCGAGCTTGCCCACCGTGGCCAGGAACTGCGGATGCGTGATGCCCGAGCCGATGAAGGTCCAGCGCAGGGCCTTGAGCTGCGCCTCGGTGAAGCGCTCGCGCTCCTCCGCGGTGAGGCGGCGGCCCGTCGCCTGCTCGAAGCTGTCGACGTCCATCTTCACCTGCTGCTGCATGCCGCCGTCGATGAAGGCGCCGATCTCGAGGTACTCCTCCACCGCGCGGTGGATCTCGCCGGGCGTGGACACCGCGGCCAGCTCCTCGACGATCAGCGTGTCGAGCTTGGTGTGCTGGGCCTCTTCCATCCAGTGGTGCTTCAGGAGGCTCTTGAACTGGGGATCGAGGTCGCCGTCGTCCTTGACGGAGTCGAGATAGTGCGACTGGACGAACCACTCGATGTGCAGCGTGAGCAGCGCCACCGCCAGGGGGCTATAGCCGAGGATCTTGGCCGCCACCGCCTCGGGGGGCCCGATCACCTCGCAGTGATGGCCGAAGCCCCCGTCGAACTCCTCGCGGAAGCGCTTGAAGAGCTGGATGTGCTTGGCTTCCTCGCTGGCGAACTGGATGAGCGCACGGGTGCGGTAGTCGTCGGCGGCCAGGCGCGGCCGCGCGTGATCGAGCACGAACGGGAGGATGTATTCCTCCACGAGCCCGAACATCACGAGATAACCCAGGCCGCGGATCTGATTCAGGGTGCGCTGCTCGCTCGGCGAGAGGTAGTCGAGCTTGCGCACGCCGGCCAGGGCTTCCGGCAAGAACGGCCGACCGAAGTCGAGCCGCTTGTCGTTGCCGATGATGTCGTCGATCTTCCAGTTCACCCGCTGGCTCGTCGCCAGCACACCTTCGTACGTGTACGCCGACATGTTTCGGGTCCTCCTTTGCCCCGCATCATTGCGGGCCCACGATGGCGAGGTGGCAATCGGCGTGCCACCCCCCTACATGTGCATATTCATTGGAAAGTGCCGCGAGGAACGTGGGGCGACGCGGCGAAGCGCCCGGGAGCCTCAGGCAGGCTGCCGCAAACTAGAGCCGCTTGGCTCCCGTCAGCAGGTACACCCCCAGCACGATCAAGAGGGTGGCGCCGACCACGCGCCAGCCGAGCTGCCGCCGGCCGCCCGGGATCAGGAAGGCGAGCAGCAGGACGAAGAGGGGCGCGGTCCCGATGAGCGGCGTCACCACGCTGACCTCGCCGTAGCCGAGGGCGACGATGAGGAGCGTGACGCCGGTGTTCTCGGCGAGGCCGCCGCCGATCAAGAAGAGTAGGCTCTTGTGGTCGATGCGGAGCGTGCGCCAATGACCGGTCGCGGTCACGAAGGCCGTCGCCGCGATCATGGCCGCCGTCGTGTTGACCGCGGCGTCGAAGAGCGGCCCCGCCTGGCTGAGCCCCATCTTCCGCGCGATCTGTACGATGCCGAAGCACGTGGCGGCGAGCACGGGGTAGATGAGATGCCGCGTCTGGAACCCGACGTACTTGCCGCTGAGCGAGAGCATCACGGTGCCGGCGACGATGACCAGGGTGCCCGCGAGGATCGGGCCGGTGATCCGCTCGTGGAGCAGCACGATGGCGAGTCCGGTGGCGATGAGCGGCGTCAGGTTGAAGATGGCGGCGGCGACCGGCGCGCCGACCTTGTCGATGGCTACGGTGCGGAACAGGCGTCCACCCGCGGTGCCCACCACGCCGGAGAAGACGAAGTAGGGCACCGCGCTCCAGTCCCACGCCGCGCGCGGCACGAACAGCAGCACCGCGGTCCAGAGGCCGATCACGCCCACGGTGACGTTGATCCAGAACGCGGCGTAGAAGCTCGAGCGCCGGAGCCCCTGCTGGATGAGGATGGTCGCGACCGCGGAGAAGAAGGCGCTCGTGAGGGCGAGGACGTGCGGGGAGGTGTGCACGCTAGAGGTCGAGGGATGCCATCCGAGGGGCCCGAGGCAGTCTACTACTTCCGCAGACGGCCCTCCCGGGACGCCCGCCGCCGAAGACGATGAATGCGATAGAAGAGCGATCCCGCGAGCCACAGCGCCGCGGCGGCGATCGGGTACGCGGCGACCCTCGGGAAGACGGCGGCGAGCACGCCGATGATCAGCAGCACCAGCGCCCCCACCAGCATGATGCGGGATTCGACGGGCTCGAGCGTGCGCCGATTGGCGACCGCGGCGCCGACGGTGTTGCCGATCCGGAGCAGGCCCGCCGCGGCGCGGCCCGCGCTGCCGCCACCGCCGGCCACCGGTGCGCTCGCGATCGGCCCGCGCGGATGGATCGCGGAGTCGGGTGCAAGGATGACCTCGGTCGCGTTCATGAGATCCTCGAGGTACATGGACTCCATGTCGCTCCCGAATGTCTCGTCCTCGACGATCACGTCCATCTCGCAGTTGCCGAGCCAGCTCGCGGGGTTGAGGTTGGTGGAGCCGACCCGCGCCCAGCGCCCGTCGGCCACCGCGGTCTTGGCGTGCAGCATGGAACCGTTCCACTCGAAGACGCGGATGCCGGCCTCCAGCAGCGGGCGATAGCCCGCCCGCGACAGGGGACGCAGGAGGGGGATGTCCGTCCCGTTCGGCACCAGCAGCCGGACGTCCACGCCGTCCCGCGCGGCCCCCCGCAGCGCCTGCACGTAGAGGGGCGTTCCCGCGTAGTAGGCGTCCGTGAGCCAGAGGCGCTTGCGGGCGATCGCCGCGACCAGCTGGTCGAGTCGTAGGAGGCCGGCCGAGTTGGGCACGGTGGCGACCACGCGCAGCGCGGTCTCGCCGGCCGTCGGGATCACATCGCCCCCCAGCGGGCGGTGATGGGACAGCGGATCGCCCATGAGCGCCCACATTTCCGCGAAGGCCTCCTCGATCTCGCGCACGGCGGGGCCCCGCACCTCGACGCCGGTGTCACGCCACGGCGGGATGTTGCGCGCGGGATCGCCGACCCACGCCTGTCCTACGCAGAGTCCACTGACGAAGCCCACCGTACCGTCGACCGTGAGAATCTTCCGGTGGTCACGGCTCAGCCATCCGAGCGGGCTCGCCAGAGTCGGCGGGTTGTAGCAGCGCACCTCGACGCCGCCGGCCCGCAGACGCTTCCAGAACTGGCGCGAGGTCTTGCCGAAGCCGCCCATCCAGTCGTAGATGACGCGGACGCGGACCCCGTCGGCGGCCCGCGCGATCAGCGCGTCGCTGAACTGCTCGCCGCTGACGTCGTCGTGAATGATGTAGCTCTCGAAGTGGATAGTCCGGGTCGCGCGGGCGATCGCGTCGAGCCACGCCGGGTAGTTCTCGCGGGCGTCTTTCAGGAGCCGAATGTGATTGCCGGGCAGGAGCGGCGCGCCGGCCGCGCGCGAGAAGGCCTGCTCGGCGAGCGCGCGAACCGACTCGGCGAGGGCGGGGGCGGGCGTCGGCATCGTAATCCGGGGCCTCCTTGACGGCTATTTCACTACGGAACATACGCCAGCCGGGACGGGAGCGTGTCGAAATCCCGCCGGCGCATGTGGCGACGGCGTGCCGAGGCGCGACCCGCCGCCGCCTTGACGGGCAGGCCGCGCCCCGGCTAGGGTCGAGGCAGCGAGCCTGCCCCGATGAACTGGCGCCGCGGTGTCCGCTGGCACCTCGTCCACCTGCAGCTGGTGGGCATCGTGCCGATCGGTCTTTTCACCGCGCTCCTGCTCTACCTGCACTGGCAGGCTCAGGACCACGAGCGCCAGCGCGCGCAGATCGAGTCCGTGCGCCTCCTCGCCACCGCGGTGGACAACGCGCTCGACAGCACGGTCGAGCGCTTGACGATCTTTGCGCGGCTCTGGGCGTCCAGCGACCTCTCCGACGACGCGATCCGGGCGCAGGCCCGCCAGGCGCTCCGGGCCAGCTCCGACTGGTCGAACCTCCTGGCGCTCACCCCCGACGGGCGCGGCGTGTTCCGGGCGGACGCGCCGCTGGGCGTAGCGATGCCGTCGGGGCCGCCCATGGCCCAGTGGTCGGCGGTGTTCTCGGCGCGGCAGCCCGTCATCACGGATCTCGTCCGGCGCGCGGATGCGGCGTCGCCGACGGTGGCAGTGGGCGTGCCGGTGGTGCGCAACAACGCCGTCACCCACGTGCTGATCGCCTATCTCGACCTGCGCTGGTACGACCGCCTGATGAAGCAGCCCGGCCAGCCCCCCGGCGCCGTCGCGGGCATCTTCGACCATCGCTTCGATTTCGTCGCCCGCAGCGTGGAGGGCGAGGAGCGGCGCGGCCAGCAGCCCTCCGCGGGGGTGGAGGACGCGATGCGGGCCAAGCCGGTGGGCATCGCGCGCTTCACCAATCTCAACCGCACGTCCGTCTACACCGCGTGGGCGTTCTCCCGCCACGGGTGGGGCGTGGGCTTCGCGACGCCGTCGGCGCCGGTCGACAATGCCTTCTGGCGCTATCTCGTGCTCTACGGCTTCCTCTGGCTGGTGGCCATGGGCCTGGGCGTGAGCTACGCGATCTCGAAGGCGAAGCCCTTTGCCGCGGCGCTGGAGACGGTGGAGGCCCAGGCGGAGTACGTGGCGGGGGGCGGCCGCATCGAGAGCCTGCCCGACTTGCGCGTGGACGAGGTGAACAAGGCGCTGAGCGCGCTCGAGCGGGCCAGTGCGCTCCTGCAGGCGACCACCAGGCAGCGCGATCGCTCGCTCGAGACGGAGCGCGAGGCGCGCGCCGCCGCCGAGGCGGCCAATCGGGCCAAGGACGAGTTCCTGGCCATGCTGGGACACGAGCTGCGGAACCCGCTCGCCGCGATCGCCAACGCGACCATCATCGTGAAGAGCGAGCGGCGCACGCCGGAGCAGCTCGCCTTCGCGACCGGCGTGATCGAGCGGCAAAGCCGGCACCTCCAGCGCCTGATCGACGATCTCCTGGACGTGGGCCGCGTGATCCGGGGCAAGATCCTGCTCGAGCGGAGCACCGTAGATCTGGCGACGATCGCGCGGCGCGTGGTCGCGACGCTGGAGACCTCGGGCGGGTTGGCCGACCGCCGCGTGGAGCTCACCGTGGAGACGGTCTGGGTGGACGGCGACCCGACGCGCCTCGAGCAGATCCTCACCAACCTGGTCGGGAATGCCGCGCGCTACACGGCCCCCGGCGGCCGGATCGGCGTGCGCGTCGCGCGCGAGGACGGCGAGGCGGTGCTGGCCGTCGAGGACGACGGCGAGGGCATCGACCCCGAGCACCTGGAAAAGGTCTTCGACCTCTTCTTCCAGGCCGAGACGACCCCGGCGCGCGCGACGGGCGGCCTCGGCATCGGGCTCACCCTGGTGCAGCAGCTCGTCGCGCTGCACGGCGGCAGCGTCATCGCCGAGAGTAACGGCGTCGGAACGGGAGCGCGCTTCAGCGTGCGCCTGCCCGCCCTGCGCGCGGTCGCGCCGGCCGCGGCGCAAGGCCCGACGCCGGCGTCGGGCGCGCACGCGGAGACCATCCTCGTCGTCGAAGACAACGAGGACGCGCGGGAAAGCCTCCGTCTGGCCCTGGAGCTTCGCGGGCATCGGGTGGTGTGGGCGGCGGACGGCGCCGCCGGCCTCGAGGTTCTGCGGCGCGAGCGGCCGCGGCTGGCCGTGCTCGACATCGGCCTGCCGGGCATGGACGGCTACGAGCTGGCGCGGCGCATTCGCGAGGAGCTCGGGCCCGGCATCGTGCTCGTGGCCCTGACGGGCTACGGCCGTGCGCGGGATGGCGACGAGGCGATCCGGGCCGGCTTCGACCGGCACCTGATCAAGCCGGTAGACGTGGACGATCTCGTACGCGTGCTGAGCGAGATGCGCCGCGCGAAGGCGGGCGTATGAGGAGGAGCGGCTGATGCGCACATCGACGAGCGTGGCGGGACTCCTGGCGATGGTAGCGGCGGTGCTCGGGCCCGTGCCCGCGACCTTCGCGGCCGACGGCGCGGTGGTGATCCCCGCGCCGGTGACGGACAGCCCGAAGGCGGCCGGCCCACCGCAGACCGCGGTGCTCGCGGGCGGCTGCTTCTGGGGCGTGCAGGGCGTGTATCAGCGGGTGCGCGGTGTGCGCAATGCGGTCTCGGGCTATGCGGGTGGCGCCAAGGAAACGGCGCAGTACGAGCGGGTGAGCGGTGGCTCCACCGGGCATGCCGAATCCGTCGAGATCAGCTTCGACCCGAAGGAGATCTCCTTCGGCGAGATCCTCCAGATCTTTTTCTCGGTGGTGCACGATCCGACTCAGCTCAACCGCCAGGGGCCCGACGTGGGCACGCAGTATCGCTCTGTGATCTTCTACGCGGACGAGGCGCAGCGGAGCATCGGGCAGGCCTACATCGCGCAGCTCGACAAGGCCAAGGCCTTTGGCCGCCCCATCGTGACCAAGGTCGATCCGCTCAAGGGCTTCTACGCGGCGGAGGGGTACCACCAAGATTTCCTCATCAACAATCCCCGCTACCCCTACATCGTCGTGCACGATCTGCCGAAGCTCGAGGCGCTGAAGAAGACGTTTCCCGCCCGCTATCGCGATCAGCCGGTGACGGTGAAGAGCGCGAACTGAGGTGGCGCGGCCCCGCTCGCCCGTCCGCGCCCTCCTCTTCGACGCGGGCCACACGCTGCTCGAGTTCGACCATCGCCTGTTCACCGATCAGCTGACGGCGCGCGGCCACCGGGTGGACGCCGCCGCGGTGAGGGCGGCGGAGCGGGGCGCCCGCATGCGCCTGGACGTGGAGCGCGCGGAGCCGGCGGGCGCGGGGCGCACCGGCGAGGGGCGCTACGCGCGCTATCTCCTGGACGCGCTCGGCATCGCGGACGAGGCGGAGCGGCGCGCCATCGCGGAGTGGCGGCGCGGCTTCAACGCGCCGATCGGCCTCTGCCATCAGGCTGATCCCGAGGCGGCGGAGGCCCTCGCGCGCGCCCGCGAGCGAGGTTGGACGGTGGGCGTGATCTCGAACTCCAACGGCTCGGTGACGCACGCCCTCGAGATCGCCGGGCTCTCCAAGCACCTCGACTTCGTGATCGACTCCAGCGTGGTCGGCGTTTCCAAGCCCGACGCCCGCATCTACGGCCTCGGGCTCGAGGCGGCGGGCGGCGCGCCGGCGGAGGCCGTCTACGTCGGCGACTCCTACTTCGTCGACGTGGTCGGCGCCCGCCGGGCGGGGCTCGGCGCGGTGCTGTTCGATCCCGGCGGCGTCTGGGGCCCGCGCGACTGCGCGGTGGCCGCAGGCCTCTGCGCCGCGGTGGAGCAGGCCGGGCCGCCCGGCCGCTAAGCTCAGCGCCCCTCGGCGGCGCGCTCGATCGTCGCGATGTCGAGCTTCTTCATCTGGAGCATTGCAGCGAAGGCTCGCTTGCCCTTCTCGGGATCCTTGCTCATGAGGAGCTCGGGCAGGATCTTCGGCGTGACCTGCCACGCCAGGCCGAAGCGGTCCTTGAGCCAGCCGCACTGCACTTCCTCGCCCCCTTCGGAGAGCTTCGCCCAGTAGTGGTCGACCTCCGCCTGGGTGTCGCAATTCACCACGAATGACACGGCTTCCGTGAACTTGTAGAGCGGCCCACCGTTGAGCGCGGTGAACTCCTGGCCGTCGAGCTCGAACTGCACGGTCATGACCGACCCCTTCGGCTGGCCGGATGCCTTGGCGCCGGCCTCGTCGTAGCGGGTGGTGCCGAGGATGCGCGAGTTGGGGAACGTCGAAACGTAGTGCTTCACGGCCTCTTCCGCCTGGCCGTCGAACCAGAGCATCGGCGTGATCCGTTGTGCCTTCGCCATCGGGACCTCCCTGGACAGTGTGGGCTGCGGTCCTTCTCGTCACTGGTCGAACGGGGTCGATCCGGATCGACAAGGGGCTGGCGCAGGTCAAAGGCTACCGATAGAATGCCCAACGGCCACGAGACTTCCATGATTCAGCGGATCAAGGGCTACTGCGCGCTCTGCATCTCCCGCTGCGGCTCCATCGCGGTGGTCGAGGACGGCCGCTTCGTCGCGCTCGAGCCCGATCCCTCCCATCCCACCGGGCAGGCGATCTGCGCGAAGGGACGCGCGGCGCCGGAGCTGGTCTACCATCGCGACCGCCTCCTCCATCCCCTGAAGCGGACGCGGCCGAAGGGCGACCCCGACCCGGGCTGGCAGCGCATCAGCTGGGACGAGGCGCTCGATACGACGGCCGCCGCGCTCCAGCGCATCAAGTCGCAGCACGGGGCGGAGAGCGTGGTCTTTACCTCCGTCTCCGCCTCGACATCCGCGATCGCCGACGCCTCGCCGTGGATCACGCGTCTGATGCGCGCCTTCGGCAGCCCCAACCTCTGCGGCTCGATGGAGCTGTGCGGCTGGGGGCGCGCCTACGCGACGCGCTTCACCTTCGGCATCGGCCACGGCGTCGGGGGCGCCACCATGCCGGATCTGGAGCGCGCCGGCTGCATCCTCTTCTGGGGCTATAACCCGAGCCTGGCGCGCCTGGCCCATGCGACCACCACGGCGGCCGCGCTGCGGCGGAGCGCCAAGCTGATCGTCGTCGACCCCCGGCGGGTCGGGATGGCGAGCAAGGCGGACGTGTGGCTGCGTGCGAGGCCGGGGACCGACGCGGCGCTGGCGCTGGGCATCGCGCACGTGATGCTCGAGCGCGGCTGGTACGATCACGAGTTCGTCCGGGACTGGACGAACGGGCCGCTGCTCGTTCGCTCCGACACGGGGCGTCTGCTCACGGAGCGCGATCTCGCGGGCGGCGCGGCGGGCGGGAAGCGCTACGTCGCCTGGGACGAGGCGGCGCAACGCCCGCTGATCTACGACCCGGAGCGTCGCCGCTACGAGCGCGATGCCCCGCCCGCGCTCCTGGGGGAGTACAAGATCTCGACGCCAGACGGTGCCGTCGTCTGCCGTCCCGCCTTCGATCTGGCGGTGGAGGGCTGCCGGCGCTATCCGGCGGAGGCTGTCGAGCGCATCTGCGGGGTCGACCGTGCCGAGGTCGAGCGCGCCGCCCGGCTCCTGTGGCACTCGCGCCCCGTCTCCTCCTTCGCGTGGAGCGGTGTGGAGCAGCAGACGAACACCACCCAGATCTTCCGCGCGATCTCGCTCGTCTACCTCCTGACCGGCAGCTTCGAGGCCGAGGGTGGCAATGTCCTCTTCCCCTCGGTGCCCTCACGCGGAGTCGCCGGCGACGATCTGATGACGGCGGCGCAGCGCGATCGCTGCCTCGGCCTGCCCGAGCGGCCGATCGGACCCTCGCGCTGGGAATGGGTCACCACCGACGAGGTCTACACCGCGGTGCTCGAGCAGCGGCCCTACGCCGTGCGCGGCATGGTCGGCTTCGGCGCGAACCTCCTCATGGCGCATGCCGAGACGCGGCGCGGCCGCGAGGCGCTCGCCGCCCTCGACTTTTACGTGCACGCGGATCTCTTCATGAGCCCCACCGTGGAGCTGGCCGACATCGTGCTCCCGGTGGCGAGCCCCTTCGAGCGCGAAGGGCTCAAGATCGGCTTCGACATCAGCGCGGCGGCGCAATCGCTGCTGCAGCTCCGGCGGCCGGTGGCCGAGCCGCGAGGCGAGGCGCGCGGCGACACCGAGATCATCTTCGATCTCGCGGTGCGCCTCGGCCTGGGGCGGCATTTCTGGGACGGCGACGTGGACGCGGGCTATCGGCATCAGCTCGAGCCGTCCGGCGTGACCCTCGAGGCGCTGCGCGCGAATCCCGGCGGCGTCACCGTCCCGCTCACGACGCGCTACCGGAAATACGCCCAGGAGACGGACGGCGTGCCCACGGGCTTCGCCACGCCCACGCGGAAGATCGAGATCTACTCCGAGACGCTGCTCGAGCACGGGTATCCGCCGCTCCCCGTGCACGTGGAGCCGCTGGTAGGCCCGGAGTCGCGCCCCGACCTGACTGCCCGCTTCCCGCTCGTGCTGACCTGCGCCAAGTCCACGCAGTTCTGCGAGACGCAGCATCGCGGCTTGCCGAGCCTGCGCCGGCGACAGCGCGATCCGGAGATCGAGCTGCATCCGGCGGCGGCCGCCGAACGGGGGATCGAGGTGGGTGACTGGGTGGCGGTGGAGACGCCGGAGGGCAGCGTGCGTGCCCGGGCCGCCTTCAACGAGAGCCTCGAGCCGGGCGTGGCCTGCGGCCAGCACGGCTGGTGGCAGGCCTGCCCGGAGATCGGTGCGCCGGGCTACGACCCCTTCAGCTCGAAGGGCGCCAATCTCAACCTGATCATCGGCAACGCGGCCATCGACCCGGTGAGCGGGTCGGTGCCGCATCGTGCGTATCTCTGCCAGATCCGCCGGCTCGGGGACGCATCGGCCTGATCCGGCTCAGAGCCGGTCGCGCACCCGCTCGGCGAAGCGACGGGCCTCGGCGCGCGGTACGGCCGGCGCCTCGAACCGCAGCACCATCGCCGTGTCCTGCTTGATCGCGACCGTGGCGACGGTCTCGCCGCGGACGGCCGAGAAGGCCTCGGGGCCGAGAGCCGGCTCCTCCTCGAGCTTCACGCGCTCGCGGGACTCGGCTTCCCGCCTCGCCGCGTCCACATAGCTTGTCGCGGCCGGCGGCGCGACGAGCGTGAGCCCCACCGCGCCCGAGCCATCATCGCGCTCCAGCGTGCAGGTCACACCCGGGCGGATCGTCGCGGGCGGCGGCTTCCGCCGCGTGGGCCCACCGAGGAGCTGCTCGACGCCGGCGCTCCGCAGGATCTCACAGGGATCGGGGATCGCGGCCACCGTCGGCGCCGGTACCAAGCTGAGGACGACCAGCTTGGGCCGCGGGCCGAAGTCCTCGGGCCGCTGGTCGAGCCCGTCGTAGAACGCCAGACGAAGCTCCGCAGCGTCCCGCGACAGGATCATCCACAGCGGCCGCTCGCCCGGCGCGTCAAGCGGCGTCGCGCGAAATCCGGGCGGCTCCGCGCTCAGCTGATAGCTTAGCGACCAGCGGACGTGACCCCCGGCCGCCGGCCGGACGGTCAGCTCGTCCCCCTTGAAGGTCCACATGGAGTTGAGGAGCTTACCTTCCGCGCGAGGCTGGCCGTTCAGCGTGACCTGCGCCACCGCCCACACGCCGTCCGGCGCCGTCTCCGCGCCGGCCCGGGCCGGCGCCTCGGCCCCGACCGCGGCGAGCAGCGCGACCAGAGGGATGCGGACGGCGATCTGGTGGGGCGTGCGCATGGGCCGGGCCTCGAGTCCATTGTACGACCGCTGTCTCCTCCAAAGGTTCGGGCCTGTTGTACCCTTCCCGCGTGGGGCATCACGATCCCAAGCTGGTCGTCCTGTCCGTGACGGTCGCGGTGATCGCGTCCTACGCCGCGCTGGATCTGGCTGCGCGCGTCAGCGTGCGGCGGGAACGGGCCGCGTGGCTCTGGCTCCTGGGCGGGGCCGGCGTCATGGGGACCGGCATCTGGTCGATGCACTTCATCGGCATGCTCGCCTTTCACCTCGAGACACCGGTGGCCTATGACGGCTGGATCAATGCGGCCTCATGGCTGATCGCAGTGCTCGCGTCGGGCGTGGCCCTGCTCGTGGTCCGGCGGCCCGCGCTCACCCGGACCAGCCTGGCCGGCGGCGCGCTCGTGATGGGGCTCGGCATCGCCGCGATGCACTACCTGGGCATGGCCGCGATGCGCGTGTCGCCGCCGGTCGAGTACGACATCCCCCTGGTCGCCGCCTCGATCGGCATCGCCTGCGTCGCCTCACTGGCCGCGCTGGGGCTCGCCTTTCGGCTTCGCCGGCGTTATTCGCCGGGCGCGGTCTTCGCCAAGCTGGGCAGCGCCCTCGTGATGGGGCTCGGCATTGCGGCCATGCACTACACGGGCATCGCGGCGGCGCGCTTCGCCCCCGGCACCGTGAGCCTCGAGCCGCCATCGCTCGGTGGCCTCGACGACGCCTTTCTTGCCGAGCTGATCGGCCTGGCCGCGCTGGGCCTCCTCGGCGTGACGGTGGTGCTCACCGCGTTCGACGCCGCGCGCGCCGCGCGCACGGAGGCGCTCGCGCGGGGGCTGCAGGCGCGGAACGAGACGCTCCGCGCCGCCGCGCTCTACGATGCGCTCACTGGCCTGCCCAACCGCATGCTGCTCGACGAGCGCCTGATCCTGGCGGTGCGCCGGTCTGAACGGAGCGGCAAGCCCTTCGCCGTCATGTTCGTCGACCTCGACCGCTTCAAGGCGATCAACGACACCTATGGCCACGTCGTCGGCGACCGGCTCCTCAAGGCCGTAAGCGACCGGATGCAGGGCTGCGTGCGCGGTGAGGATACGGTGGCGCGGGTGGGCGGCGACGAGTTCATCGTGGTGCTGGCCGAGCTGGCCCGCGGGGTGGACGCCGGCGTCGTGGGCGAGAAGATGCTGAAGGAGCTGGCGCGGCCGTTCGAGGCGGAGGCGCATCGGCTCGACATCGGCGCCAGCGTCGGGATCAGCGTTTATCCCGACGACGCGCGCGACGTGCAGACGCTCCTGCTCCATGCCGACGCGGCGATGTATCACGCCAAGCACTCGGGCGGGAATCAGCTGAGCTTTTTCGCTCCGGGCATGACCGCGGGCGCCTGACCGATGTAGCCACCGATGGCCAGCGCGGCGATCAGGCCGAGCCAGTGGCCGAGCCGCGCCGCGCGCGCGGCCATCATCTGCGCCCGCGGGATTCGCACCATGCCCGCCAGCGACGGTGCCACGGTGCTGAGGCCGGGAAGAACTTCGCGATCAGGAGGGCATTGCGGCCGCGCGCGAGGAAGAGATTCTCGGTGCGGCGCACGGCAGGGACGCATCGAAGGCTTCCGATCCTCGCGCCGGCGCGCGGGCCATTCAAACTGGACGCCGGGCCCCCCCGGGGCGTAGGGTCCGAGGACATGGCGGGGACGCTGACCGACAAGGACGCCGCAGCCCTGGCAGCGCACGCTCTGGGCTTCGTGAGCGCCGGCCAGACCATCGGGCTCGGCACCGGCCGGGCCGCGAAGGCTTTCATCCACGCCCTCGGCCACGCGGTGCAGTCCGGCCTCCGCGTCGCCGGCGTCCCCACCTCGGAGGCCACGGCGGCGCTTGCGCGCGAGCTGGGCATCCCGCTGATCTCGCTCGACGACGGATCCTCGATCGATCTCGCCGTGGATGGGGCGGACGAGGTCGACCCTCGCCTGGACCTGATCAAGGGCTACGGCGGCGCGCTCCTGCGCGAGAAGGTGGTCGCCGCGGCGGCGCGGCGGCTCGTCATCCTGGTCGGGCGCGAAAAGCTGGTGGACACGCTCGGGACCCGGGGGAAGCTGCCGGTCGAGGTCGCCCCGTTCGCCGTCGGCTTCTGCCGCGCCCGCCTCGCCGCGATCGGGCTCGCGCCCGTGCTGCGCGGGACGGGCGCCGCGATCTTCAGGACCGACAACGGGAATCAGGTCCTCGATTGCGCCGTCGGGCCTATCAGCGATGTGCGCGAGCTGGACGCCCGCGTGCGGGCCATTCCGGGCATCGTGGGCACCGGGCTGTTCCTCGGCATGGCGCACGTCGTGCTCGTGGGCCACGAGGGCCGGATCACGACGATGACGAGGCCCTGAGCGCTCAGCTTCGCGCGTCCAGGCGCACGTCCGCGTGCGTCACGTGGCCGTCGAAGCGGAGCAGCATGGCCCGCGCCTCGTCCTCCACCACCGCCACCGTCGGCTCCGGCCCGGCGAAGCGGCGTATCGCATCGAGCGAGTCCCAGAGCGTGAGCACCGTCACCTCCACCTCGTCGCCGGCGGGGCGCGTGAGCACCGTAGCGCCGCGCTGGCCCTCGAGGCGCTGGAGCGTCGCAAGTAGCGACTCGCGGAAGTACCGCACGTAGCGCTCGGCGCCCTCCGTCGTGGCGCGCGCCGACCACGCTCTCAGGATCAACAGGTGTCCCTCACGTCGTCAGAGGCTCACCCACCAGGCGCGGCCATCGGCCTTGATGAGGGCTCCGCGCTGGCGGGGCGCCACGAGCCGGCGGCATAGCTCGGGGAATCGCGGGGCGGCAGCGTGCGCCAGACGTCCAGGATGGGCGTGGCGATCTTCCACGCCGTCTCGACCATGTCGGCGCGGTAGAAGAGGTGTTGTCGCCGAACCTCGGAGTCGAAGGACGTGGCTTCGGTCATGGCCGGAGCCTCGGCCTAGCCGCCAGTCGGCAGCTCGACGTGGCCGCCGAACTTGTGGCGCATGGCGGACAGCACCTTCTCCGCGAAGGTGTGCTCCTGGCGCGAGCGGAAGCGGGTATAGAGCGAGGCGGAGAGCACGTCCGCGGGCACGCCTTCCTCTATCGCCGCCATGATGGTCCATCGCCCCTCGCCCGAGTCCTGCACGATGCCCGTGTAGTTCGACAGCGTGGGGTTCTCGAGCAGGGCCTGCGCGGTGAGGTCAAGCAGCCACGATGAGATGACTGAGCCCCGCCGCCACACTTCGGCGATCTCCCGGCAGTCGAGGTCGTAGCGGACGTCGGGATCGAGCTCCTTGGAATTCGCGTTGCGGAAGATGTCGAACCCTTCCGCATAGGCCTGCATGAGGCCGTACTCGATGCCGTTGTGCACCATCTTCACGAAGTGGCCCGCGCCCGACGGGCCGCAGTGGAGATACCCCTCCTCCGCGGTGCTGCCGTTGGCCTTCTCGCGGCCCGGTGTCCGCGGGATGGGTCCGCGTCCCGGCGCCAGCGTGCGGAAGATCGGCTCGAGGCGCCGCACCGCGTCGGCGTCGCCGCCGATCATGAGGCAGTAGCCGCGTTCGACCCCCCAGATGCCCCCGCTGGTGCCGACGTCCACGTAGTGCAGGCCCTGCACGCGCAGCGCTTTCGCGCGGCGCACGTCGTCCTTGTGCCGCGAGTTGCCGCCGTCGATGATCGTGTCGCCGGCCTCCATCCGGTGGGCGAGATCGTGCACCACCTGCTCGGTGGCTGCGCCCGCCGGCACCATCACCCACACCACTCGCGGCGGGGTGAGCTTGGCGACCAGGTCATCGAGATTGCTCGTTCCGGTCGCGCCGTCCTTGGCGGCGGCGGCCACCGCCGCCGGATCCGTGGCGAATGCCACCACCTGATGCCCGCCCCTCAGGAGCCGTCGCGCCATGTTGCCGCCCATCCGGCCGAGCCCCACCATGCCGATCTGCATGTCCGTCTCCTTTATTCCAAGGGTACGCGCGGCCGCAACCGCGCCGCCCTGGGGCCGTGAACAATGGGCTTGACAGGTCATGTAACTAC
This sequence comes from Candidatus Methylomirabilota bacterium, assembly GCA_035764725.1. Lineage (NCBI taxonomy): Bacteria > Methylomirabilota (SeqCode) > Candidatus Methylomirabilota bacterium. Next base: position 17,299 of record DASTYT010000128.1, read on the forward strand.
TGTTACATCAGGGAACATGAGTGAGACATCCGAGACCCTGCTCCTCCTCTTGGTGGGGCTGCCCCCGAAGCCCTCGAGCCTCCGCGTGCGGGTCTGGCGGCGGCTGCGCTCCCTGGGCGCGGTGCCCCTCAAGCGCTCGGCCTATCTCTTGCCCGACACCCCCGAGCGCTACGAGGACTTCCAGTGGCTGGCGCAGGAGATCGAGCGCGAGGGCGGAGAGGCCACGCTGATCCGCGTCCAGCAGATCGAGAATCTCCGGGCCGACGCAGTGCGGCGCCTCTTCCACGAGCCGCGCGATCGCGACTATCGCCAGCTCGCCGCGCGCTATCGCCGCGTCATTCAGCGGCTGGACAAGAAGAGCCGCGGCGCGGCGGTGCAGGACGAGCTGGCCCGGCTGGCCCGGGACCATCAGCGGCTCCGCGGGGTCGATTTCTTCGACGCCCCGGGCGGCGCGGAGGTGCGCCGCCTGGAGGAGGTCATTGCCATGCGTACACGGCGTCCGGAGGCGGCGGCCCGCGAGCCGCGCCCCACCATCGACCTTTCCACCGTGCGCGGCCGGAAGTGGGTCACGCGGCCCAGGCCACACATCGACCGCATCGCCTCCGCCTGGCTCATTCGCCGCTTCATCGATCCCCAGGCCGAGTTCGTCTTCGCGCCGCCGGCGGAGTTTCCCAAGGACGCGATTCCCTTCGACGCGCCCGGGGTGGAGCTCTCCCATGAGGGCGAGGACTGCACCTTCGAGACCCTGGTGAAGCGCGCCAAGCTGCGTGACCGCCGCCTCACACGCCTCGCCGAGCTGGTGCACGAGGCGGACTTGCGCGACGGCAAGTTCCCCCACGAGGAGGCCCGCGGCATCGACGTGTCGGTGCGGGCGCTCCTCGCCGCGTCCGCCGACGACCATCAGGTGCTCGCGCAGGGGATGGCGCTCTTCGAGGGCCTCTACGCCACGACGCCGCGGAAGAGCTGATGCTGATCCTCTCCCGGCGCGACGTGCTCGATCTCCTGACGCTGCCCGCCTGCATCGAGGCGGTGGAGGGGGCCTTCCGGCTCCACGCCGAGGGTCGTGCCCTCGGCCCAGGCGTGCTCGCCGTACATGCGGTGGGTGGAAGCTTCCACATCAAGGCGGCGGGACTGGCGGGCGAGCGCTGCTATTTCGCCGCCAAGACCAACGCCAACTTCCCCGAGAACCCGCGCCGCCACGGACTCCCCGCTATTCGCGGCACGGTCGTGCTGGCGGATGCCGAGGACGGCGCGCCGCTGGCGGTGATGGACTCGGGCAGCATCACCGCCCTGCGCACGGGAGCGGCCACCGCGGTGGCAGCGCGATACCTGGCGCGGCCCGACGCGCGCACGGCGACGGTGGTGGGCTGCGGCGTGCAGGGGGAGATTCAGCTCGCCGCGTTGGCGGCCGTGCTGCCCCTCGAGCGCGCGTGGGTGCTCGACCTGGACCACGGGCGCGCGGAGGTCATGGCCGCGCGGGCGGGAGAGCGGCTGGGCCTTCACGTGGAGGCCGCGAAGGACCTGGAGGCCGCCCTCCGTGCGAGCGACGTGGCGGCGACCTGCACGCCGTCACGCCGCGCCTTCGTCACATGCGCCATGGTGGCGCCCGGGACGTTCATCGCGGCGGTGGGCGCCGACAATCAGGGCAAGCAGGAGCTCGAGCCCGAGCTGGTTGTCAAAGCCACATTGGTGGTCGACGTCCTCGAGCAGTGCGCCGAGATCGGCGAGCTGCAGCACGCGCTCGCCGCCCGGCTCATGGCGCGCGATGCGGTGCACGCGGAGCTGGCGGACGTGGTGTCGGGGCGGCGTCCGGGCCGCACCCGCGAGGACGAGATCACGGTCTTCGACAGCTCGGGCACCGCCCTGGAAGACGTCGCTGCCGCCGTCGCCGTCTACGAGGCCGCGCGCGCCCAGGGACGGGGCACGGAGGTCGCGATCGATGAGTGAGCATGCTCGCCAGCCCGCGGCCGCCGAGTCGGCGGCGTCCCCCTGGCGAGAGATCGTCACGAGCTTTTTCAAGGTCGGCTCGACCGCCTACGGCGGGCCGGCCATTCTCGGCATGTTGCAGGCAGAGTTCCAGGAAGCGCGGCAGTGGGTGACCAAGCCACGATTCCTCGAGGGCGTGGCGCTGGTGAACGTGCTGCCGGGCGCCACCATGGTGCAGCTCAGCATCTTCCTCGGCTATGTGCGCGCGGGGTGGCGGGGCGGGCTCCTCGCCGGTCTCTGCTTCTCTGTCCCTGGCTTCGTCGTGATGCTGGCCCTCGCGCTGGCCTACGCCACACTGGGCGTGCATCCGATGGTCCGCGGCGCCCTCTACGGTCTCGGGCCGGTGGTGCTGGGGGTCTTCGTCCTGGCGGTCTACCGCCTCGGGTCGTCGGTGTTGCGCGCGCTGCCGCACCGCTTGATCGCCATCGCCGCCGCGCTGGCTGCGCTGGCGAGCCCGCTGGGCACCGTGACGATTCTCCTCCTCGCCGGCGCCGTGGGGCTGTTCCTCTTCCATTCGCGCCGCCTCGGCGGCGTCGCGCTGCTCGCCCTCGCCGCCGCTCTCGTCGGCATCGCGCTCCTGCGGTGGAACGTGGCGGTGCTACCGGGCGCGCCGGGCGAGACGCCGGGGCTCGGCTCGCTGGTGGCGCTCTTCTCCACGATCGGCGCGTTCACGTTCGGGGGCGGGCTCTCCATGATCGCATTGATGGAGGAGCAGGTGGTACGGCGCCTCCACTGGCTCTCGCCCGAGGAGTTCATCGCCGGCCTGGCGCTGGGCCAGCTCACGCCGGGACCCATTCTGATGGTGGCGGCCTACGTGGGCTACAAGCTTCACGGCGCCGTCGGCGCCCTCGCCGGAGCGCTCGCGATGTTCCTCCCCTCGTTCGTGGTGACCCTCGCCGTGCTGCCGCTCTTCGATCGGATGCGGAGCCTCGCCTGGGCGAGGGCGGTGATCCAGGGCGTGGTGCCGGCCGTCATCGGCGTGATGGCGATCGCCATCCTGCGCATGTGGCGCTCGGCGGCGCCGGATCCGCTGGCGACGCTGGTGCTGGTGGCCACGGTGGCGGTGCTGCACCTCTCGCGCGTGACACCCATGAAGGCGATGCTGGGCGGGGCCGCGGTGGGCGTGCTCCGGAGCCGGCTGGTGGCGCTCGGCGCATGGGCTCGGCCATGACGCAGATGCCGCCGGTCGCCTCCGTGACGCGTCCCAGCACCGCCGCGCTGCTCAAGTACTTCCTCTACCTCGGCAGCCTGGGCTTCGGCGGGCCCGTCGCCCTCGTGGGCTACATGCAGCGTGATCTCGTGGAGCAGCGCGGCTGGTTCACGAAGGAGGAATACATGAAGTCGCTGGCGCTGGCCCAGCTGGCGCCGGGTCCGCTGGCCGCGCAGCTCGCCATCTGCCTGGGCTACGTGCACTCGCGCGTGGCCGGCGCCACCCTCGTTTCGGCGGCGTTCATCCTGCCGTCGTTCATCATGACCCTCGCCATCAGCTGGCTCTATGTGCGCTTCGGCGGGCTGCCGTGGATGCAGGCGGCCTTCTACGGCGTGGGCGCCGCGGTGATCGGCATCATCGTGCTCGCCGCGTACAAGCTCGCCAAGCTCACGATCGCGAAGGATCGGGTGCAGTGGGTGATCTTCGCGGTGCTGGCGGTCGTCACCGCGTGGACCGAGTCCGAGATCCTCTGGCTGTTCTTGCTCGCTGGGGTGGTCGCCATGGTGGCGCAGGCGCCGCCGGCCTGGCTCAAGCGTCGCGTGCCCGCGTGCCTGGCGGTGGCCGCCACGCCGGAGGTGCTCGCACAGATCCTCGTGTACTTCGCCAAGGCGGGCGCCTTCGTCTTCGGCAGCGGCCTGGCCATCGTGCCGTTCCTCTACGCCGGCGTGGTGCAGCAGTACCACTGGCTCAACGATCAGCAGTTCATCGACGCGGTGGCGGTGGCCATGCTCACGCCCGGCCCCATCGTCATCACGGTGGCCTTCATCGGCTACCTGGTGGCGAGCTTCCCCGGCGCCGTGGCCGCGGCGGTGGGCGTGTTCCTGCCCGTGTATCTCTTCGTCGTGATCCCGTATCCCTATTTCGATCGCATCAGCGCGAACCCGAAGGTGAAGGCCTTCGTGGCCGGCGTGACCGCGGCGGCCTCGGGGACCATCGCGGGGGCCTGCTTCGTCCTCGCCCGGCGCGCGATTATCGACGTGCCGACCGTGCTGATCGCGCTCGCCGTGCTCGGCATTACCTGGCGGTTCAAGGTACCCGAACCCCTGCTCATCGCCGCCGGCGCGGTGGTGGGGGTCGTCATCATCTCACTCAGATAACCGACCGAACCTGGAGGACGTGCCATGAAGTGGATCACTCGCGAGCGTGCCCGTGTCGACCGGATCGCGTGCCCCTGGCTCATCAGCCGCTTCGTCGATCCCAAGCCCGAGTTCCTGTTCGTGCCCGCCGCGCAGGTACGGGAGGCGGCGGCCCGCGAAGGCGCCATCCCCTATGACATTCCCAACGTGGAGCTGGGCCATCACGGCGCCCACTGCTCGTTCGACGCCTTCCTCGAGCATTACGAGCTGGCGGACCCCGGGCTCGCCGCCCTGGCGCTGATCGTCCGCGGCGCCGACACCGACGACCGGCGGCTCACGCCGGAATCCGCCGGGCTCTACGCGGCGGCTACGGGCTTCCAAGCGACGAGCCGCGACGACTTCGACAACATGGCGCGGCAGTTCCCCATGTACGACGCCCTCTACGCCTATTGCCGAGCCGAGGCGCGCACGGCGGCGCCGCCCCGCGTGCTCTTCGTATGCCTGCACGGCGCGGCGAAGAGCGTGGTGGCCGCCGCGCATTTCCGCCGCCTTGCCGCCGCGCGCGGCCTCTCGATGGACGCGGTCGCCGCAGGCACCGAGCCGGATGCCGAGCTGGCCGGCGCCGCGGTGAAGGGGCTGGCCGCCGAGGGGCTGCGTCCCGGGTTGAGCCGGCCCCGGCCCGTGACCGTGCACGACCTGGAGACGGCCAGCCGCGTCGTGAGCTTCGGCTGCGAGCTGACGCCGACGCACGGCCAGGCGGTCGAGCAGTGGGAAGTGCCCGCGGTCGGCGAGGGCTACGCGGCCGCGCGGGACCGCATCGTGGCCAATGTGGAAAAGCTGGTCGCGGACCTCGCGGCCCGGCGCTAGCCATGCCGCTGCGTCATCTGGGCTTCATCGACCTTCCGCCCCACCTCGGGGCGGGCGGCTTCGACCATGCGGCGGTGCTCGAGCGGAGCGGCCGCGTCTACGTGGCCCATACCGCCAACGACGCGGTGGACGTGCTCGACGTCGCCGCGGGGAAGCACGTGGCCTCGGTGGGGGGGCTGCCCGCGGTGGCGGGCGCCCTCGCCGTGGCCGCGCCCGAGCTCATCGTCACGTCGAATCGCGGGGAGAACACCGTGGGACTCTTCACGCCGGACGCCGGGCCCGCCGTGGTCAAGATCGGCGTGGGCGTGCGGCCCAACGGCCTCGCGCTGGATCCGGGACGGGGCCGGGTGCTCGCCGCCCACGTGGGTGATCCGGCCATCCCGGGCTCCTGCACGGTGTCGCTCCTCGATCTCGCCACGCGGCAACGGCTCGCGGATGTCGCGGTGGCCGGGCGCACGCGGTGGACGGTTCACGACCCGGTGACCGACGCGTTCTTCGTGAACATCATGGAGCCGCCGCAGATCGCCGTGCTGGAGGCCGGCGATCCCTTCGAGGTGCGGCGCGTGATTCCGATTCCGCATGCCGGGCCGCACGGGCTCGATATCGACGTCGTCCGGCGGCGGCTCTACTGCGCCTGTGACGCCGGCGTCTTCCTCGAGATCGACGCGGACCGGGGCGAGATCCTGGCCGCGGAGAGGATTGCCGGCGTGCCGGACGTCGTGTTCCTCAACCCCCGCCGTGGGCGGGTCTACGTCGCGATCGGGGATCCCGGCGTCATCGAGGTGTTCGACACCACGCGGTTTTCACGCGTGGAGACGGTGCGGACCGAGCCCGGTGCGCACACGATCTCGTTCGACGGCGCGCGCCATCTCGTCTGCGCCTTCCTCCCCGCCACGCATCGCGCCGCCGTGTACGAGGACGTCGCCTGAAGGGCGCAGATTACATCTTCGTCGCGATCGCTCACGGAGAACCGACCGCCCGGCGTCGAGCATCGCAAGGGGCAGAAGCACCGCCCCACTGGGCCTGGGAGGTTTCGAAATGAAACACCGTGAGATCGTGGCCGCCTTTGCGTCCTTCGCACTCATCGCCGTCGCCGCCGGCTGCTCGACCACGAGCACTGCGGTGAAATCGGACACGCCCACCGCCACCTCCGGCGTCATCGAGCAGCGTCCGAGCGAGCTGGCCGGCGTCTGGCGCGGCGAATTCTATCAGGTCGGCGGAGATGCGCAGCTCGAGGGTCAGGTGACGCTCGAGGTCAAGGATGACGGTACGTATCAGATGACCGCGAAGCGCTGGGGCGCGGGGAACATCGTCGAGTCAGGCGTGATCGAGACGAGGGGAAACACCGTGACCCTCAAGAGCTCGGCGGGCGCTTCGACGCCGCTGCAACGCTCGGGCGAGAAGATGTACGGGATGACGCTCCACACGTCGGGGCGTCCCATCAAGATCATGGTGGAGCGCGTGAAGAGCTGACGCGAGCGGCCGCGGCGTCGGCGGGGCGCGCGCTAGCGCCCGGTGAAGCGCGGAAGCCGCCCTTCGCGGTGCGCGGCCATGCCCTCGTCGACGTCGCGGCTCCACTCGAGCTGATGCCGGAGCCGGTCGGAGAGCATGCGCGCGGCGGCGAAGCCCTCGGCGCGGCGGACGCTCACGATGCGCTTGGCGCCGCGGATCGCGATGGGCCCGCTCGCGCCGATGTGCGCGGCCAGCGCGTGCGCTTCCGCGCTCAGGCGATCGGCAGGATGGACGGCGAGGACCAGCCCGAGGCGTAGCATTTCGGCCGCGTCGATCTCGCGGCCCGTGCAGATCAGCTCGAGAGCGCGGGCGCGGCCCACGATGTCGGGCAGGCGCACGGGGCCGCCCGCGCCGGGGAAGCCGCCCCACAGGGCCTCGGGCAGCCGGAAGGTCGCGTGCGCGGCGGCGAGCCGGATGTCGCAGGCGAGGGAGAGCTCCGCGGCGCCCGCGCGGGCGGCGCCGTTGTACGCGGCGATGACGATCTGCGGAAGCGCCTCCAGCGCATCGTAGAGCCGGTTGGCGATGCGGACGAGGTCGAGGATCTGCTCCTTGGTGTAGGCGGCCCGCACCATCGGGTTGAGAATGCCCATGGAGAAGAACTCGGCGCCGCTGCCCGTCACCACCACCGCCTGGGCGTCCTCGTCGGCGCCGAGCTCGTCGACGATGCTCTCCATGGCGAGCAGCACGTCGCGGGTGAGACGGTTCTGATCCTCGGGCCCGTCCAGGGTGAGGGTGACGACGCGCTCGGCCCGCTCCACGTGCAGCGTGGTCACGCTCAGGCCCCGGGACAGGGGATGACGCGGAACTCCACCCGGCGGTCCAGAGCGTCCCGCTGATCGTCGGTGCCGCTTCCCACGATGTTCTCGCGCGAGCCGACCCCGGCGGTCTCGATGCGCGAGGCGGGCTCGCGCGACTCCGTGATCAGACGTCCCTTGATGAAGTCGGCGCGCCGCAGCGAGAGCCGCTCGTTGTTCACCTCGGAGCCGGTGCGGCTCGTGTGCCCCACTATTCTTAGACAGGATTTTGTTTCCTTCATCTGGAGGGCGATCTGACGCAGCCACACGGGATACGGCCCGCTGATCTTGGTGTCGGGCCAGAAGTCCGTGCTCCCCGGGCGGAAGAGGAACTTCACGGCGAGATTGTTGGTGGCGAGCCCGAGGGCGACGATCTTGCCGAAGGCCGCCTCGGCGTCGCTGCCGCGCCCGAGGTTCCAGTAGATCATGTAGAGGCCGTTGTAGACGCGGAGCTGCTGACCGTCCTGGCGCTTCGCCGCCTCCTCGTAGTAGGGCAGCGCCTCTGCATACTTGCCCACGTTGATCGCGGCCATCCCCTCGTTCACTACCGCGGAGGTCGGCAGCCGCTCGATGTAGACCGCGTCGGCAGGCTGGGCGGCGGCGGTCTCGGCGGTCTTGATCTGGCCCTCGATCACCCGATCCTTCGCGATCGCCGGGCTCTCGCGGAAGAAGGGCGTGGGCGTGACGTCCACCGAGTCGTCGCGGACGCGCGCGGCCGACTGGGCGACGACCAGGCCGGCGCGGATCTCGGTCATGGACATGTTGAGCCGATAGAGGCCCTTCTCGTTCATCACCGGAGTCATCGTCGAGGTGACCACGTACTCCGCGCGCTTGAGGAACTCCGGCGTGGCCGCGTAGACGTCGAACTGCTTGAACTTGGCCTGCGTGCGCTCGTAGACGAAGGCCTCGGCGAGCAGCGTCGCCTGCGTCTGCTGTCCCGTCGCGGCGTCGATGATGGTGTCCACCACGATCACGCTGCGCTTGGCCTCGGCGCCACCGGCCCTGGGGGCGAAGGCGGGCAGCCGCTGGAGCTGGATGAAGAGGTCGTCCACCGCATAGGCGATGCCCTGCGCGAAGGTGAGATCCGAGCGCTGGGGCGCGGGACGCTCCGGTAGCGGCGGCGCCGCGGCCGGCGGGGGTGGTGGTGGCGGCTGGCTCGCGCAGCCGGCGAAAAACGCCAGTGCGGCGAGCAGCCAGGCGCCGCACATCATCACCATTCGCGAATGGGCTAGCGACATGAGGTCGTCATCTCCCGTTGCTCGTCCGGCGTGAGCGTTTCGCCCAGGGCGGCGCGCTGGAGCAGCCGCGAGCAGCGGGCGCTCGGCTGAGGTGTCGGGGCTGGCGGCACGCTCGGGTGGGGCGCGGCCATCACGCTCTTGGACGGCGGTGCCGCCGGCCGAGGCTTCCGGGCGCCCGCGGCGTCCACGGGGGTCGGGGCCGGCGGCGCGGCGGGCGCGGGCGTGGCCGCCACCGGAGGCGCGGTCGCAGCAGCGGGCTCCGCGGGGGCAGACGCCGCCGGAGCGGACGGTGTGACGGATGCGGCTGCGGGCGCCGGTATCGCCGGAGCGGACGGTGTGACGGGCGCGGAGGACTGCGCCGCCGGCGTGGAGACCGGCGCGGCGGCCGGCGCGGCCGGAGGCACGGGCTGGCGGGGCGCCGCGCTGGTAGCAGCGGGCAGCTCGCGAGTGCCCTGGCGCGACGGCCACGCCACCCAGGCCCCGATGCCGACGCCGACGATCGCGACCGCGGCGATGAGCCCGGCGCCCACGGACCGGCTCCGCGGCGTCGACGTCGCGACGGCGGTCGTCGTGCGGCCCACCGCGCCGAGGCTCTGCAGCGCGGCGTCGATCGCCCCTGCTGACGCGCTCAGGCGAAAGACCTCGTGCTCGCGTCCGTGCTTGTCGGCGCGCAGGCCCAGCGGCTCGAACAGCGTCTGGAAGCTCGCGTCGAGATAGAACACAGCCTCCTGGAAGCTGCGCGATGCGGTCGTCTCCCCCGGGGCGGCGAAGCTCATGATGCGCTCGGCGGAGTTGATCCCCTCGCCGACCATGTTCGGATGCCCGTTCACGTCGGTGACGACCTTCAGGGGCCCCAGGTTGATGCCCAGTCGCAGATCGCCCGAGCGCAGCAGGCTATCGTCGGGTGCGCCGTCGAGCTCGCGACGCAGCCGCAGCGTCAGGCTCAGCGCGTACTCGGGGCTCACCAGGAAGCCCACCGCGGCGCCGTCGCCCGTGTCGAGGACGATGCGGCTCGACGCGGGATACGGCGTGACCAGGCGCTGCAGCAGGCTGGCGAGCTCTTCCTTGGCGGCCAGCTGCGCGGGCACGGACTTCTTCGAGAAGCCCACGATGTCCGCGAAGACGACCGCGGCCATTCGGGTCTGGCGATCGAGCTGGGTGGCGGCAGACTCCTTCATGATCCCGAATCGCCCGCAAGAATAGCGTGTTTCCGGGCCGGCGGGCAGGGGGTTCCGCAGCCTCGGGGCGGGGGGCGCCTGGCGGCGCTAGGGCGCGCCCTGGAGGATCTCGTTGAGCGCGGCGGGGTCCACCGGCTTGACCAGGTGGGCGTCGAAGCCGGCCTCGTGGGACAGCGCGCGGTCCTGGGGCTGGCCGTAGCCGCTGACCGCGATGAGCCGCACCGTGTCGCCCCGCTGCCGGCGGATGCGGCGCGCCGCCTCGTAGCCGTCGATGTCGGGAAGCCCGATGTCCATGATCACGACGTCGGGCGCGTGGCGCACCGCCGCGTCCACGCCCTCGGCGCCGGTGGCCGCTTCCAGCACCTCGTGGCCCAGCATGCGGAGCAAGGTGGCCTGCATGTCGCGCGCGTCGTGATTGTCCTCGACGAGGAGGACGCGCTGCGCCCGCCCCGGCGGCGCGGCGGATGGAGGCGCGTCCATCTTGTCCTCCGGCGCCGCAAGCGGAAGCCGCACCGTGAACCGGGCGCCGCCGCAGGGCTCGTTGCTGGCGCTGACACTCCCGCCGTGCAGCTCCAGGAGCTGGCGCACCAAGGTCAAGCCGATGCCGAGGCCGCCTTCCGTCCGGGCGAGGGTGGGGCTGGCCTGCGCGAACAGATCGAAGATCGCCTCGAGCTTGTCGGGAGGGATGCCGGGGCCGTTGTCCACGACGACAAGGATGGCCGTGCCGGCCTCGACGCTCAGCGAGATCCGGATCGTGCCGTCGATGGGCGTGAATTTCCGCGCATTGTTCAGCAGGTTGCCGATGATCTGCTGCAGGCGCACCGGGTCGCCGGCCACGGTGACGGGGGCCCCGGGCACGGACACGGTCAGGCGCTGGCGCTTGGTGTCGAGCCGGTGCCGCTCCATCTCCACCGCCTGCTCGACCGCAGTGCGCAGATCGACCGACACACGCTCGAGGTCGACCAGCCGGCCGCCGAGCCGCGCCACGTCGAGCAGATCGTCGAGCAGCCGGGCCAGGTGATGCGCCTGACGTTCGATCATCCCGCGCGCGCGGTCCTGCTGCGGGCGCACGGCATCCGGCCGCTCCAGCACGGCGAGCGCGTTGACGATGACGCCGACGGGATTGCGCAGCTCGTGGGCGAGCATCGCGAGGAACTCGTCCTTGGCCTGGTTCGCCAGGCGGGCCTGGGCCAGGGCGGCCTGCTCCAGCCGCCGCAGCTCGTCCCGCTCACGCTCCAGACGCTTCTGCGCGCTGATGTCGCGCGCGATCTTGGACGCGCCCACCACGTGGCCGTCGCGGGCGCGGATGGGCGAGACGGTGAGCGCGATCGGGATGAGGCGACCATCCTTGGTGATGCGCTCGGTCTCGAAGTGCTCGATCGACTGGCCGAGGTGAAGGCGCCGGATGATCTCGTCTTCCTCGAAGAGGCGCTCCTTGGGGATGATGATCGTGATCGGCTGACCCAGCACCTCGCGCTCGGTGTAGCCGAACATGCGCTCCGCCGCACCGTTCCAGGACGTGATCCGGCCCTCGAGGGTCTTGCTGATGATGGCGTCCTCGGCATTGGTGACGATGGCGGCGAGACGGGCGGCATAGGCTTCGGCTTCCGAAAGTGAGTCCATGAGGGGTACCCCGGAGATGGTACCGCGGGTGCATGCCGATCTGCTGCGCGCGTTTGTGCTAAGCAGGACCAAGCGTTTTCAAGTGAGCTGGGGAGAAATTACCGGGTCGCAGTGTTCACATGAGTATGGATAGACAACCCACGAGCGACGTACCTCCCTGGCTGGCGGGTGGGGGCGAGATGGGCGAGCGCATCCGGCGCCTCGACTGGGGCGCGACCCCGCTCGGGCCCATCGCTGCCTGGCCCGAAACGCTCCGCCGCGCCGTCAGCATGGCGCTGCCCTCCAAGGCGCAGATCTGCCTCTTCTGGGGGCCGGAGCTGGTCAAGCTCTACAACGACGCCTACATTCCGGTCCTCGGCCAGAAGCACGGCCGCGTGCTCGGGCTCCCGGGACGGGAGGTGTGGCCCGAGGTCTGGCATCAGCTCGAGCCGCTGCTCGAGGGCGTGGTCCGGACCGGCGAGGCCTTCAAGGCAGACGATCTGCTGTTCCTCATCGAGCGCCACGGCTTTACCGAGGAGACGTATTTCGACGTCTCGTACGATCCCGTGCGCGACGACGCGGGCAAGGTGGACGGCGTGTTCTGCATCGTCACCGAGACCACCGGTCGTGTCCTCGGCGAGCGGCGTCTCCGCGCCCTGCGCGATCTCGGACGCGCCAAGGAGGGGCGCTCGGTGGACGAGGCGTGCCTCCTCGCCCTCGACGCGCTCGCGTCCCACCGCCAGGATCTTCCCTTCGTGCGTCTCTACCTGCTCGAGGAGGCCGGCACGGATGTGCGCGAGGTGGGCGCTCGCGGGGCCGCGACCATCTCGCTCGCCGATCGCGCCTGGCCGTTCGAGGCGGTGGCGCGGAGCGGCGAGGCGGTCGTGATGAAGTCGCCGCCGCCCGAGCTGGCGCACGCGCTGCCGGACACCGCCGCGCCCGAGCGCACGATGGTGCACCCGATCCTGCGCGCGGGGCACTGCGCGGGCTTGATGGTCGTGGGAACGAGCCGCAACCTCGGCCTCGAGGGCGGCTATCGCGACTTTCTGGATCTCGTGGCCACCCAGATCGGCGTGGCGGTGACCCAGGCCTCGTCCTACGAGGAAGCGCGGAAGCGCGCGGAAGCCCTCGCCGAGCTCGACCGCGCCAAGACGGTGTTCTTCAGCAACATCAGCCACGAGTTCCGGACCCCGCTTACCTTGATGCTCGGCCCCCTCGAGGATCTGCTTCGGCGTCCGGCCTCGACGATGGACCCGGGTGAGCACGACTCCCTCGCCCTGATGCACCGGAACGGCCGCCGGCTCCTGAAGCTCGTCAACACGCTGCTCGACTTTTCCCGCATCCAGGCCGGCCGCCACCGAGCGACGTACGAGCCGACGGACCTCGGTCGCCTCACCGCGGAGCTGGCCGGCGTCTTCCGCTCGGCGATCGAGCAAGCCGGCCTTCGGCTCGAGGTGCGCCTGGCTTCGGGCCTCGAGCCCATCTACGTGGACCGCGCGATGTGGGAGAAAATCGTCCTCAACCTCCTCTCCAACGCGCTCAAGTTCACCTTCGAAGGGACCATCAGCGTCGAGCTGGTGGACCACGATACCTCCGTGGAGCTGGTGGTGCGCGACACCGGGATCGGCATCGCCGCCGCCGAGCTGCCGCGCGTGTTCGACCGCTTCCATCGCGTGCAGGCGGCGCGCGCCCGCACCCACGAGGGCTCCGGCATCGGGCTTGCCCTCGTCCTGGAGCTGGTGCGGCTGCACGGCGGCGACGTGCGAGTCGAGAGCGCGCCCGACCGCGGCAGCGCCTTCTTCGTCACGCTGCCCCGTGGCCGGGCGCACCTGCCCGCCGACCACATCGCCGCGGGCTCCGTCGCCTCTTCCGCGTCCAGCGCGCCGGCCTTCCTCGAGGAAGCGCTCGGCTGGCTGCCCCAGGAGGGCGACGAGATCGCGGAGCCGTTTGCCGCCGCCGCGGCGCCCGAGCCCGGGCGGGGAGCCGGCGAGAGCGGCCGCCGCCCGCGCATCCTCGTCGCCGACGACAATGCGGACATGCGGGAGTACGTGGGGCGCCTGCTCGGCACGCGATGGGAGGTGGAGGCGGCCGGCGACGGGCACGCCGCGCTGGCCGCGCTACGGGCCCGTTCCGCCGACCTCATCCTCGCCGACGTCATGATGCCGGGGCTGGACGGCTTCGCGCTGCTGAACGCGGTGCGGGCCGATGCGGCCCTGCGCGGCGTTCCGGTGATCCTCCTCTCGGCGCGCGCCGGCGAGGAGGCGCGGATCGAGGGCCTGGAGGCGGGCGCCGACGACTACGTGACCAAGCCGTTCGCCGCGCGCGAGCTCGTCGCGCGCGTGGAGTCCCACCTCAAGCTCAAGGAGCTGCGCGAGCATGCCGCGGCGGAGCGGGAAGCGCTGCTCGCGCGCGCCGAGGCCGCACGGCGCGAGGCGGAAGAGAAGACCGAGGATCTCGAGACGATCAGCCGCATCGGCCAGCGGCTCAGCGGCCGGACCGAGCTGACTGCTCTGGTCCAGGCCTTCACCGACGAGGCGACGCTGCTGGCGGGGGCGCAGGTCGGCGCGTTCTTCTACAACACGGTCTCCGACAAGGGCGAGTCGCACACGCTCTATGCGATCTCCGGCGTGTCCCGGGCGGCCTTCGAGCAGTTCCCGCTGCCCCGCAGCACCGATCTCCTCGGGCGGACGTTTCGCGGCGAGCGCATCATCCGTCTCGACGACGTGCGTGGGGACCCGAGCTACGGCCGGAGCGCGCCCCACTATGGGATGCCGCTCGGCCACCTTCCCGTCACCAGCTACCTGGCGGTGCCGGTGCTCTCGCGCACCGGTGAGGTGCTCGGCGGGCTCTTCCTGGGCCACGAGCAGCCCGGTATGTTCCCCGAGCGTCTCGAGCCGATCATGGCCGGCGTGGCCGCCCAGCTCGCCATCGCCCTCGACAACGCGCGGCTGCTCGACAAGGAGCAGCGCGCCCGGGCGAGCGCGGAGGCGGCAAGCCGCGCGAAGGACGAGTTCCTCGCCGTGCTCTCGCACGAGCTGCGAACCCCGCTCAACGCGGTGTACGGCTGGGCGCACATGCTGAAGTCGGGCCAGCTCCAGGGCGAGATGCTGACGCGGGCGCTCGAGGTCATCATGCGCAACGCCAACGCCCAGGTGCAGCTCATCGACGACATGCTCGACGTCTCCCGCATCGTCACCGGCAAGATGCGCCTGGACGTGCGGCCGGTGGATCTGCGCACGGTGGTGGAGGCGGCGCTCGACGTGGTCAGGCCCGCCGCGGACGCCAAGAGCCTGCGCCTGCAGGCCGTGCTCGACCCG
>DASTYT010000129.1 GCA_035764725.1 Candidatus Methylomirabilota bacterium
GGTGCGCCGAGAACGAGCAGTGCCGCCAGGAACCCGAGCCATGCATATCGACGGTCAACCTTCATCGCGCGCTCCTTTCCTCGTTCCCCAGCACAGGCCGGGGGCGGAGCCGCGCCTGGTCGGCCCACTCCGCGCGCCCAGCATGGGGCACGCCCTGGCAGGTCGCAAAGACCAAAAAATGAACTTGTCGCGCCCCCCCGGGCGTCCTAGAGTCCCCTCATGAAGGGCTATGGCCAGTTCTGCCCGGTGGCGGTGGCCTGCGAGATCGTCGCCGAGCGGTGGACGCCACTGATCCTGCGCGAGCTACTCGCCGGCTCGACCCGCTTCAACCAGATCCGCCAGGGCCTGCCCCTGATCTCCCGCGCCCTCCTCGCCCAGCGCCTTCACCTGCTCGAGGAGACCGGAGTCATCCAGAGCCACGCGCGGGCCGCCGGCCGCGGGCGTGAGTACCGGCTCACCCGAGCCGGCGAAGCGCTGCGGAGCATCGTCGATGGTCTCGGGGCCTGGGGACAGCACTACGCGGCGACCCAGTTCTCTCCCGAGAATCTCGACGTCGGGCTGCTCATGTTCAACATCAAGCGGCGCGTGGACCTCTCACGACTGCCGAAGCCTCGGGTGGTCGTGCGCTTCGAGCTACGCGGCGTCCCCGCGCGCTGCCGCAACATGCGCACCACCTGGCTGGTCCTCGAGCCCACGGGCGTCGACGTCTGCATCAAGGACCCCGGCTTCCCCGTCGACCTGGTCCTCCAAGCGGACATGGCGACGCTCGCGCGGGTGTGGGCCGGGCACGTGACGTTCGCGCAGGGCGCGCGGACGGGCGGGCTGCGCCTCGAGGGGCCGCGCGAGCTGGTGCACGCGTTCCCTGGCTGGCTCAAGCTGAGTCACTTCGCGGCGGTCCTGCGCTCGGCGCACGCCAGCTGAGACGGCGGCGCGCCACGACCGGCGCGCTAGAGGATCAGGTAGCCCGGCACCGCGAGCGCGGCGAAGAGCAGCGCCGGGGCCACGTCGCCGTCGTCGTACCAGTCCGCCTCGTGCAGGAGATTCAGCGTCCCCAGCACGCGACCGTCGTACGCCACCGGCACGTTCAGCACCGCGTCACAGCCCAGCGACGCGATCAGCGCGTGGTCGAAGAAGACGGTCCGGATGTCCTCCGCGGTGCGACCGATGTACGGCCGCCGCTCCCCGAACACCTGGCGCGACCACGCGCTCTCGTTGAACGGCTTGCGGCCGCCGACCGGGTACGCCACGGGCTGATTCGTGTAGCAGCGCTCCGACTCGCGCGAGTCCGGGTGGAAGCGCAGCACGGTGAAGAGCTTGTGGCCGATGACCACGCCCAGCGCGGCATCGAGCGCGGCCCAGAGCGGCGCGGGCTGCCCCGGGCGTGCGAGGGCGGCGGCCACTGCGGCGAGATGGGGGGCGGGATCGACCGCCGGCCCTTTCAACGCGTGGCTCCCGCCGGCGCGGGCAGCCCGTGGCGTGGCATGCGCTCGGGGATGAGGCCGGACGGGCGCACGCGGAGCACCACGATCAAGCTCGCGCCGATCAGGAACTCGCGCACCGCCGCCACCTGCACCGGCTTGAGAGCGGGCAGCGCTGCGGTCACGAAGCGTGTGGACTCGAGGAAGAAGACCACGAGGAAGGCGCCCACCACCGCGCCGGTGTTGCTGCCGGTGCCGCCGGCGGTGAGGGCCAGCACGATGTAGATCGAGATGAGCGGCACGAAGCCCTCCGGCGCGATGTAGGACGTGTAGTGCCCGTAGAGCGCGCCGGCCAGCCCCAGCACCGCCGCGCTCAGCGCGAATGCCTCCACCTTGAACGCGATCACCGGCTTGCCCGCCACCGCGGCGACCTGGTCGTCGTCGCGAATGGCCCGCAGCACACGGCCGTACGGTGAGTGACGCACGCGCTGCATCGCCAGGTAGACCACGGCCACGGCGACCACGGCGAGGCCCAGATAGATCAGATTGAAGGTGGCGGGCGTCACCTGCCCGCGCCAGGGTCCCGGAATGCCCGAGATGCCGTCGGTGCCGTTGGTGAGCCAGATCTCGTTGCTGGCGACGAGGCGGACCACTTCGGAGAAGCCCAGCGTGATGATGGCGAGATAGTCGCCGCGCAGCCGCGCGGTGACGAGCGCCATCGCCGCGCCCGCCGCCGCGGCGAGAATCATGGCGGCGAGCAGCCCCGCGGGCATCGGCCAGCCCGCCTTCTTGGTGAGCAGCGCCGAGACGTAGGCACCCACGGCGTAGAAGCCGACCAGGCCCAGATTGATCATGCCCGTCATGCCCCACACGAGGTTCAGGCCCAGGGTGAGGAGGGCGTAGAACGCGGCGAAGGTGGCCATGGCGACCAGGTAGCCTTCCATCGCCGCCTCAGTAGGCCCGCTCGCCGAGAAGGCCGCGCGGACGCAGCGTGAGCACCACCAGGATGGCCGCGAAGCCCACCGCGGTGCGGTAGGCCGGTGCCAGAGAGAGCAGCGAGAGCTCCTCGGCCACGCCGATGGTGAGCGCGCCCACCACCGCGCCGGGAATCGAGCCGAGCCCGCCGACCACCGCGGCCGCGAACACGGAGAGGATCACGCGGAAGCCGGTGAGAGGGTCGATGCTGGTGTCGAGTCCCAGCAGCATGCCGCCGACGCCGGCCAGGCCCATCCCGACGAAGTTGACCAGCCGCGCGACCATGTCGGCATTGATGCCCTTGATGCCCGCGAGCATGGGATTGTCCGCGACCGCGCGCATGGCCTTACCGGTGCGCGTGAAGGCGAGGAAGAGGAACAGCGCGACCATGGCGAGCACGGCGATGACCAGGTTCTCCACCTGCTGGGGGCCGATGCGCAGGCCGGCCCACTGCCAGTCGCGGCGGATGGGCAGATCGTAGCCGCGGAGGTCGTTGCCCCAGATGAAGCGCACCACGTTCTCGAGCACGATGGTGAGCGCCACCGCGGCGATGGCCGCGGTGAGGGCGCCGGCGGGACGCAGCGGCTTGAGGACGATCTCGTCGTTCACCACCCCGGCCGCGCCCGCCACCAGGAATGCGACCCCCACCGCGGCCCACGCGGGCAGGCCGCCGGCGGTGTTCGCGACATAGCCGGCGAAGGCACCGATGGTGGCGTGGGAAGCCACCGTGAAGTTGGGGAAGCGGAGCACCGCGTAGATGGCAGTGAAGCCGATGGCCGGCACCGCGAGGATGGTGCCGGCCACGAGACCGTTGATGAGGAGCTGCGCGACCTCGCTCACGCGCTAGAGAATCGTCACCTGCTTGAACTTGCCCTTCTCGGCCTGGTCGTATCGGATCTTGCAGTCGATGATGTCGCCCGTGTCGGTGAAGTCGCACGGCCCGCTGGCGCCCTCGTAGTTGATCTCCTTGCCCTGGGCGAGCAGCTTGAGCCCGTCCACCGCGTTGTCGACCTTGGCGCCCCCGCCCTGCGAGATCTTGCGGACGTGGTCCTTGATGGCAGTGCCGGTCGCCTCGCCCTTGGCGTGCGCGATGGCGAGGACGACCAGGCTCGCGTGGTCGTGGCACTGGCAGGAGTAGGGATCGAGGTCGGTGGTGCCCAGGAACTTGGCCAGGCGCTTGTAACCGGCCGAGTCCACCGCGGGCGAGGGCGTGGCGGTGTAGGTGCCGTCCGACACCTCCGCGGGCATGGAGTCCAGGAGCTTCTGGTTCACCGCGTAGCCCTGGGCGATCTTGGCGCCGGTGTAGCCGGCCTTGTAGAGCTCCTTCATCACCACCGTCGTGTCCGGCGTGTAGCCGTTCAGATAGATCATGTCCGGCCTCGCCTTCAGCGCCTGGTCGATCTCCGACCGGAACGTCGCTTTGTCCTTGTCGTAGATGACCCCGCCCACCAGCTCCGAGCCGCCCTTGCCGAGCACCTCAGCGAGGCGCTTCTGCGACGGCACCGCGAACGGGGTCTGCGCGGCCAGCACGAACACGCGCTTGGACTTCAGCGAGAGGATGAACTCGCCGAGCTTGCCGATCTGCAGATGCGTGTTCGGCTGGGTGCGGACGAGATAGCCCTGATGCGGGAGCTGGGTGATGGTGTCCGATCCGGACACCGTGGTGAGGAAGGTCTTGGACTCCCAGCAGAGCGGCGCCACCGCGGTGGTGACCGCGGAGGCCCACGTGCCCATGATCGCCGCCACCTTGTCCACGTCGATGAGCTTGCGCGCCGCACGCACCGCCGCCTCCGGGTTGGTCTGGTCGTCCTCGCTCGCGAGCTCGATCTTGCGGCCCAGCACGCCGCCGGCGGCGTTCACCTCGCTCACCACCCACTCCATAGCGCGGCGCATGGGCGGCCCGTAAGGCCCGCCGGCGCCGGTGAGCGGCGTCAGGGTGCCGAGGCGGATGGCCCCGCCCTGCGCGCGCGCGAGCCGCGGCGCCAGGGCCGCCGCGCCCAGCGCGGTGGCGCCGGCCAGCACGGCGCGCCGGGAGATCCGGGTCGAGTCGTCGCTCATCGTGAGGTCTCCTCGCGGCTCGCGGCCGCGCTCAGTAGAGGTTCTTCCGGTAGCCGTCCTGCAGGCGCTGCTCGAGCGCCTCGAGCGTCATGTCGCGCGGCTTGGCGTGGTCGAGGAACATCTGGGCCGGCGAGGCAAGCCCGGCGAGATCGGGCCACCGGGCGGCGTCCCACAGCCCCGAGCGCTTCACGCACTTCGCGCAGTGGAGGAAGCTCTCCTGCACCTCGACGGCGATGGCGAGCTGCGGGAGCTTTCCCTGCACCGCGAAGCGCGCCAGCACGTCGGCGTCGCGGACGATCTGGGCGCGGCCGTTGACGCGCAGGGTCTCCTCGCTGCGCGGCACGAGGAACAGGAGGCCGATCCCGGGATTCTCGATGAGGTTGCGGATCCCGTCGTAGCGCTTGTTGCCCGGACGGTCCGGAATGATGAGGTGCCGCTCGTCCAGCACCTCGACGAATCCGGGCGCGTCGCCCTTGGGGCTCACGTCACAGCGGCCGGATCGGTCCGCCGTCGCGATCAGCACGAACGGGGAGCGCGCGATGAACGCGCGGCAGTGCTGATCGAGCCGGCCGATGTCCTTGCGCAGCGCCAGCTCGCTGGGCTCGCCCATGAGCGCGCGCAGCTCCTCCACCGACGTCACCACGTCCTTGAACGTCATCACGCACCCCCCAGGAATATCCGTCTCACCTCGGCGTCCGCCGCCAGCTCGGCGGCGGGCCCCGTCCGGCTGTTCCGGCCGTCCACAAGAATATAACCGCGCCGGGCGATGGCGAGGGCCTCGAGTGCGTTCTGCTCCACCATGGCAATGGACACGCCATCGGCATTGATGGCGGCAATGGTCTCGAAGAGCCGCTCCGCCGCCTGGGGCGCCAGTCCCGCCGAGGGCTCGTCGAGCAGCAGCAGGGCCGGATCCACCATCAGCGCCATGGCCATCGCGAGGATCTGCCGCTGCCCGCCCGACAGCGTGCGCGCGGCGTGACGGCGCTTCTCGCCGAGCGCGGGGAAGCGCTCGAAGATCGCGTCGATCCGCCGGCGGGCGCCGACGGGGTCCACGTAGCCGCCGATCTCGAGGTTCTCGCGCACCGACATCGTGGGGAAGATGTTCTGCTCCTGCGGCACGAACGCGACGCCGAGCGCGGAGATCTCCCGCGGGGCCCGGCCCTGGATCGCCCGGTCGCCGAGCCGCACGGTGCCCCGACTCGGCGTCAGGATCCCCGCGACCACCTTGAGCAGGGTGGACTTGCCCGCGCCGTTCGGGCCGATGATGCTCACGATCTCACCGCGCTCGATGGTGAGGTCCACGCCTTTCAGCACCTCATCGGCGGCGCTGTAGCCTGCGACCAGGCCCTCGCACGCGAGCAGCGTCACGCGGCCCTCGCTCCGCTCGGGACCCATCATGTATCCGCTCACCTCGCCTGCGGCTGCGGCTCGCCAACCATTCTTCTTCCCATGTAGGCCTCCTGGACGCGCGGGTCGGCCGCGAGCGCGGCGAAGGAGCCTTCCGCGAGGTGCCGGCCCTCCGCGAGCACGATCACGGGGTCGCAGAGGCGTGCGATCACGTCGAGGTGATGCTCGATGATGAGGAAGGTGATGCCGTCGGCGCGCAGTGACGCGAGGTGCCGGGCGATCTCGCCGGCGAGCGTGGGATTGACGCCCGCGATCGGCTCGTCGAGCAGGATCAACTTGGGATCGGTCATGAGCGCGCGGCCCAGCTCGAGCAGCTTCTTCTGCCCGCCCGACAGGTCGGATGCCGCCGCGTTGACGACCGGCATCAGGTTGAGGCGGCGGGCCACGTCGAAGGCGCGCGCCCGCAGGGCGTCCTCGCGCTCGGCGACCGCGCGCGGCCGGGCGAGCGCCCGCCAGAGCGCCTCCCCGGGCTGCCGGGCGCCGTAGAGCATGAGATTTTCCAGCACGGACAGGCGCGGGAAGCCGCGCGCGATCTGGAACGTGCGCACCAGTCCGCGCCGCGTGACCCGATCCGCGCGCCACCCCGTCATGTCCTCGCCGTCGAACACGACGCGGCCCGCGTCGGGGGGGATCAGCCCGGAGACACAGTTGAAGAGCGTGGTCTTCCCCGCCCCGTTCGGGCCGATCAGGCCGGTGATGGTGCCCGCGCGCACGCGGAGGTCGGCGCCGGCCAGGGCCTGGACGCCATAGAACGCGCGGCGGAGCCCGGCGACCTCGAGGAGCGCGGGCACGCTACTTCAGCATGGCCGAGTGAAAGAGCAGCCACTGGTCGGGACGGGGCGTCCAGACCAGGCGATCGCGCGTGGCGTAGATGTCCACCTGCTGCATCAGGAACACCCACGTCGCGTCTTCGATCATGGCGCGCGCGAGGTCCGCGTAGACCTTGCGGCGGCGGGTCGGGTCCGTCGTCGCGCGGCCTTGATCGAACAGCTCGTCGACCCGCTCGTTCTTGTAGTAGAGCCCGCGTCCCTTGGAGGAGACCAGGTTATAAAGCTCGTCGGCGTCTTGCATGGGGCCGCCGAGACCGAGCAGATACGCGTCCTGCATCTGCTTGCCCAGGTACTTCTTGAAGTAGGCGCCCCACTCCGCGACCTGGACCTTCGGGCGGAACCCCGCCTTCTGCCACTGTCCGCCCAGCGCCTCCGCGATCTCCTTGTCCCCTTGATAGCGGCCGGCGGGCGCGTCCAGCGTCACCTCGACGCCGTCGGGATAGCCGGCCTCGGCCAGCAGGCGCCGGGCGCGGGCCGGATCGGGCGCGTAGCCCTTGACCGAGGGGTCGAATCCGAACACGTTGGGAGTGAACGGGCCCTCGAGGCGCCGGCCGTTGCCGTCCATCACGTTCTTGATGATGGCGTCCACGTCGGTGGCGTAGTTGAGCGCCTGGCGGACGCGGACGTCGGACAGCGGCTTCTTGAAGGCGTTGAGGCCGAGGTAGATCTGCCAGGTGCTGGGGACGCGCTGCACGCGCACGCCCGCCACCTTGTCGAGCTCGCCGACGAGGGTGGGCGGCACCGTGGTGATGAGATCCACCTCGCCGTTGCGCAGCGCGGCCGCCCGAGTGAACGGCTCCGGGATGGGTTTG
This sequence comes from Candidatus Methylomirabilota bacterium, assembly GCA_035764725.1. Lineage (NCBI taxonomy): Bacteria > Methylomirabilota (SeqCode) > Candidatus Methylomirabilota bacterium. The sequence continues at coordinate 7,501 of DASTYT010000129.1, forward strand.
AAGACGATCCTCTTGATCCGCGGCTGGCCCCGCCAGTGCTTGTCGAAGGCCTCCACGATCATGTGGTCGTCCTTCACCAGCTCGACAAAGCGGAAGGGGCCGGTGCCGACGGGCCGGAGGGCCAGGCCCTGATTGCCCTTCTCGGCGGTGTACTTCGGCGGCACCATCGGGAAGTCGATCAGCCGGGCGAGGAACGGCGCGTACGGCGCGCGCAGCACGAGGTTCACGGTGAGGTCGTCCACCACGTCCACGCGCTCGACCTCGGAGACGGTGGCGCGGTTGGGGGACTTCTGCTCCGGATTCAGCACGCGCTGGAACGTGAAGCGCACGCCCTCGGCGTTGAACGGCTCGCCGTTGTGGAACGTGACGCCGCGGCGGAGCTTGAGCTGCCAGGTGCGGTCGTCCAGCGCGCGCCAGGACTCCGCCAGCTCGCCCACGATCTTGCCGTCGGCGTCGCGTCCAACCAGCGAATCGAACACGCTCACGCCCACCTGCGAGCGGAGTGAGGAGAGGTTCATCGTCGGGTCGAGGTTCTCGGGCGTCCACGGAATGGCCACGCGCAGTTCACCCTGGGCCCAGGCGGGCGCGGCGGCGAGCAGCAGGACGAACAGCGCGGCGACGCGGGCCCCGAGCGTCCTCACGCGTGGAAGCTCCGCGCGGCCTCGATCACCGCCTGGAGATTGGCGTCAGGGACGTCCAGCGGGAGCACACACCCGGTGGTGAGCACGTGGCCGCGGCCCCCGGTCTGGACGAGGGCGTCGCTCGCCTCCGCGCGCACCGCCTCGACGGGCCCTCGACGCAGCGTCCCCGCCTCGCCCAGTCCCGCCGCCACGGTGCCGCGGCGCTTACCCTCGGCCAGCGTCGGGCCGGTGAGGCGGTCGTGCCAGTTGAGGATGGCGGCGGGCAGGTCGGCGCAGGCGTCGAAGTAGATGTCCTTACCGTGGAGGTGGAGCATGGTGAGCCCGCCGCCCGCCGCGAGCTGCTCGAGGATGCGCCGCATGTAGGGCAGCTCATAACGTTCGAAGTCGCGCTCGGAGATGGCGTCCCGGCTCGCGTGCTGGGTTGCGAAGAAGAAGCCGTCCGCACCCGCGTCGCGCGCGGCCGCAGCATAGCGCGTCACGGTGGCCGCGATGGTCTCGAGCGCCGCCTCCACCTCGGCCGGCCCGGCGGCCAGGTCGGCGTCGAGCCGGTCGCCGGCGAGCTTCCGAGCGATGGTGAGCGGCGAGAAGATCGTGTGGAGCGCGGGCGCGTCGTCGGCGCGCCCCTTCACGATCAGGCGCAGCGCCTCGAGCTCGCGGCCGAGCGCCCCGGCGCCGGGATCGAGCGGCGTGATCCGCGCCCAGTCGCCGGTGCGCTTCACGGCATGCTCGGTGCACGTCTTGGCGCCGTTGGGCGAGCCCTGATAGGCGACCCGGCAGCCCCAGTCCTCCACGCAGGAGACGCCGCTCGACATGATCTTGATGAGGTCGAGATCCCAGCGGCGGTGAAACGCCAGCATCGCGTCGGCGAGGCCCTTCGCGGTGTGATCGACGTCGGGGACGTGGCGCCAGAAGGCCACGGGCACGCGATCCACGGGCTGGCCCGCGATGGCGGCGGCGATACGCTCGCGCTTCGTCATGGTCGGCATGCCGCGGAGTTTAGCACTAGCGGAGACGGTACAGGCGGACCGGGGCGTCGACGTTCTTCAGCTCGCGCGTGCCGAGAGCCTCGCAGGTGAAGGCGCCCTCGAGCCGGCCGCGCGTGCTCTCGCTCAGCACCACCTCACCGCCGCTCGCCGCCGCGGCCAGCCGGGCCGCGATGTTGGTGGTTAGCCCCGAGGCGGTGTAGGTCCAGCGCGTGCCCGCCCGCCCCTCGATCTTGGTCGCGCCGAGCAGCGCGGGGCCGGTGTTCACTCCGATGTGCATGGCGAGCGGGCCTGCGCCGCCCGACTCGGCGTTGAGCTCGCCGGCCCGGCGGTGGATGCCCTGGGCCGCCGCGACCGCCGCGCGCGCGTGATCGGCCTCGTGGAAGATCACCATGACAATTGCGCGACGCAGCGCTCCGAAGGGCATGACGCGGGACGCTCGGCGCCGTGCGCCACGATCCCCTTGACAGCGGCCTCGCACGAGCGCCTCATGGCCCCATGATGGAGACGCCACCGGACTCAATGGCTGCGTCACCGGCTCCGCGCTGACCGCGCCGATGCGGCGCGATCCCGGACCCGGTGACGCCTCGTCACGGCCACAGGCCGACACCCGACGCTAGCCGGGTTGCGCGACGACATGTCGCGCACGAACCATGGGGGGCTGGCGGGAGCTGGTCTCCCGCCCCCCCAAGCGTCGTTTTCTCCCTCCTCAGAGGAGCGCCGCGATCGCCCCAGCCACTGCGCGGATCGCGTCCGGATCGCGCACGAGATCCCAGTGGCTCTTGCCCGGGAGCGCCACCTCGCGCGCTCCGTACCGCTCGACGAGGCGCCGGCCCCGCTCGTCGGCGAACTCGTCCCCGTAGACCACCAGGACCGGGCACGCGATCTCCGGTACCGAGATGCCGCGCTTGCGCTCGGCGCGGGCCAACGACGACTCCGGTCGCGCGCGCACCCCGTCCGGGAAGGCGCCGTACTCGGCCTCGGGATCGAAGACGCCGGGCGCGGGCCGCACGTCCCGATGCACGCCCTGCACCTCGGCCGGCGCGCTCGCCTCGAGCAGGACCAGGGCATCCGCGCTGTCGGCCGCCATCATGGCCGCGAGGCCACCCATGCTCCAGGCGACCACGACGACCGGATGCTCGAGCCGCTGGGCCGCGCGCGCAACGGCGTCGGCGTACTGGGCCATCGAGGCGTGCGCCGCGTCCAGGCCGTCCTGGAGATCCACCGTCTCGAGGTGGAGTGCGGGGGGAAAGTGCGCGGGCCAGCGGTCGAACACCCACGGCCCGCTCCCCGCGCCGTGGACGAGGAGGAGCGAGCGCGCCCCCCCGCGCGCGGGGCTCACGCGACCACGGATGGATCCAGCCGCATGACGACGTATCCGGCCACCGCCCCCGCGCCAAAGCCCGGGGCAAAGATGCGCATGGGCCGGTCGATGACACCCTCCTGCACCGCGTCGTGGATAGCGATGGGGATGCTCGCCGACGAGGTGTTGCCCACCGAGCCGATGTTGAAGTAGAGGCGATCGGGGCCGACGCCCGCGCCCTTGGCGAGGTGGATCACCATGGTCTTGTTGGCCTGATGCGGCACGATGAGGTCCACCGCATCCAGCAGCGACCCCGAGCCGCCCTCGGTGTTGGGCAGCTCGCGCATCTCGTCGATCATCTGGCTCAAGTACCGCTTCGCGAGCGCGCGCACTTCGGGGCCGAACACCGTGATGTTGTTGTCGAACTCGGGATTGGGCCAGATGATCGAATCCACCTCCGAAACCGGCCCCGACGCGTAGGTCTGGTACACCTCGATGTCCGAGGGCGCGCCCGGCGGGGCCGGCGCGAGCACCATGGCCGCGGCGCCATCCGCGAAGATCATCCGTGAGGTGCGCACGGTCCCGATCTTGTCGGAAAACTTCTCCCCGCACACGACCAGTACCGGCCGCTCCGTCTCCTGGAGCAGGCGCACCGCCTCGGAGAGGCCGTACGGCAGCCCCGCGCACGCCGCCACCATGTCGAAGGAGGCGCGCGTCTGGAAGATGCCGAGCTGGCTCGACAGCCAGGTCGCCAGCGACGGCATCATCTTCACGCTCGTGCACGAGCAGAAGAGCACGGCGCCGATCTCCTCGGGCCGGCGGCCGGACTTCTCGAGAGCCCGGCGGGCGGCAAGAAGCGCGATGTGGTCGAGATCCAGCTCGGTGTAGAGCCGCTGGGTGATCCCGGTCTTGCGCTCGATCTCCTCTGCGCTCATCGGCGACCAGCAGTAGGCGGCGTTGCGGATCAAGTCGTCGTTGGTGCACGGGCGCTCGCCCTTGTAGACGGCCAGCGCCTCCAGACGCGGCAGGACGCTGAAGCGCTTGGCCACCGCGACCGGCGGATACGGCGACAGCGGACGGCGCGACTCGGCGGGGGCGGGCCGGCGCGAGCGGCCGCGGCGGCCCGTCTTGACCCGCCGGATGAAATCGAGCACGTCGTCGTTGCGCGGGTGGAAGACCACCACGTAGTCGTCGTCGTGGAGCTGGCCGACCTCGGTGAGGCGCGTGCGCGCGCGGTCCCAGCGATACTGGTTGTGGAGCACCATGGCCTGCCGCATCACCGCCTCGAGCTCGGGCACGGTGTGCGCGTACTCGATGATGTCGTTGTAGCCGTAGCCGGGAAAGTCGGGATTGTACGCGAGCAGGTGATAGGTGAGGCTTTTCGGGCTCCCGAGGAGCTCGGCCACCGTGGGCTTGATGGCGGGGAGCTCCGCGCCCGCGCCCTTCTTGTGGCGGAACACGTCGAGGAGGATGCGGAAGATCTTGTCCTCGGTGCCCTCGTCCCACGACGGCCCGAGCCCGCGGTAGCCGGCCTCGATCGCCGCGGTGAGCTCCGCCCCGTCCCACGGCTTGAAGACGGGCAGGAAGACGTCGTCGCGCTGGCGGGCCACGTCGCGCCAGCGCGTGGGGCGCTTCTCGTACATCGTCATCGCGTAGCGGTTCACCCAGAAGAGGTTCAGGGCGAGGTCGCGCAAGAGCTCGTAGCGCCCGCCATAGGTCCTGGCCTCGATGCGCGCGACGATGTCCGTCTCGTTGGGGGCCTTTTCCTCGAAGTCCCGCTTGATCACCGCCGCGAACTGCTCGAGGGTCTCGAACACCGAGAAGTCGAGCTCGGGGAAGAAGCTCTCGGGGAAGACGATCCGGCCGTAGCGGTTGACGACGAATGGCTTCATGCCTGGCCTCCCGGCGCGCGTCTGGCGGAACCCTACCGCCGGCCCCAGGGGCTGTCAACGTCGCTCCCGTGACGGAAAACGCTTGCCACGTCCACCGGATAGGTGCGAGTATCGCCGCGGGGTGCCCAGGGCACCCCCGTTGCTTGTTTGCGCCGGGCGACCCGCTCTGCATGCCTGGATCGTGAGGAGAGTCAGAGAGCGAGTGAAGTCGGACATTTCTGGACCAGCAGTGGCTGGGCGAAGGGTCCCGGGACGCCATGCGCTCGGAGCCGTCCTGGGGACGCTGTTCCTCCTGGTAGGCCTCGCGGTCGGCGGCTGCGGCTCGGTGTCGGGTGGTCTCCATGCCGAGACGGAGGTCCTCCTGGCCGCGACGGTGGTGCCTCCCGACGCCCCCAAGCCCGCCCCCGACACGCTCCTCGCCGAGCCCGTTGTGGCCGCCGCGCTGGCGAATCCCGATGCGCTCGTGGTAGGCGGCGCCGGCCCCGAGCGGGACGAGGCCGTGATGGGGACCGCCGCGCCCATCGTGGGCGCCGCCGGCGCCACCGAGGGCGAGGCCGAGCTCCTCCCGATGGCGTCGATCACCGACGCCACGATGACGCCCTACCTGATCGCGCTCGCCGAGACCATGACGGTCGCCCAGACCACCCCGGAGAGCGGCCCGCCGCTGGAGCCGCCCCTCGAGGAGTACGACCCCTGGGAGTCGTTCAACGAGAAGATGTTCAGGTTCAACTACAACTTCGACAAGTACGTGCTGAAGCCCGTCGCCAAGGGCTACAACTTCATCGTCCCGGACGAGGTGCAACGGATGATCGACCGGGGCTTCCTGAATATCACCTTCGTGCCGCGCTTCGTGAACAGCCTGCTCCAGGCCAAGTGGGCGGGGGCGGGCCGCGAGCTCGCGCGCTTCCTCCTCAACTCCACGGTCGGGATCGGCGGGCTCTGGGACATGGCCAAGCAGGAATGGGGCATCGAGCCGAGCAGGGAGGATTTCGGGCAAACGCTCGGAGTCTGGGGGGTGGGGCCGGGACCCTTCCTGGTCTTACCGTTCTTGCCGCCGATGACCGTCCGGGACGGCATCGGCATCGGCGTGGACAGCGCCATGGATCCGCTGGGCTACCTCGTGGGGTTCATCCCGACGCGCCTGATCATGAAGGCTGTCAACATCATCAATGACCGGTCGCTGAACCTGGAGGCGTTCGAGGGCGTCGAGGAGACCACGGTGGATCTCTACACCGCGGTCCGCAACGCTTACCTCCAGCGCCGGGAGCGGCAGGTCAAGGAGTAGGCCGGGGCTCAAGCAGTCCCAGCAGGCCGCAAGTGTCGAGCTTCCCCAGCCCGGCCTCGCTCGCCCGCCCGTAGAGCTCCCACGCCGCGCGTCCCACCGCGCTCTGGCCCTTGGTCTCCGCCATGAGGTCGAGGCCCAGCCCAAGGTCCTTCCGGGCCAAATCCACGAAGAAGCCGGGGCTGTAGTCGTGCTTGACGAGGGCGGCGAGCTTCCGCTCCAGGATGAAGCTGGCGCCGGAGCTCTTGCCCACCACGTCGCCCACGGTCTGGCGGGATACACCCAGCCGGTCGGCCAGGGCCATCGCCTCGCACAGCGCCGCTTGATTGGTGAGGGCGACGTAGTTGTTGAGGAGCTTCAGGATGTTCCCCTTCCCGACCTCGCCGAGGAAGAAGAGGCTCTTGCCGATGGCGCGGAAGATCGGCGCGAACGCCTTCACGTCGGCCTCGGGCGCCCCGATCATCACGGCCAGCGTCCCCGCCTCGGCGCCGCTCACGCTGCCGCTCACAGGCGCGTCGACCAGACGCACGCCCTGCTGGGCGGTCCGGGCGGCCAAGGCCCGTGTGCTGGCGGGTCCGACCGTCGAGAGGTCGAAGATGAAATCGCCCGCCTTCGCCCCGGACATCAATCCGGGAGCGCCGCCCGCGCCGAACAGCGCTGCCTCGACGGCCTTCGCATCGGGCAGGCTCATGAGCGTCACCCGCACCGATGACGCCAGCGCCGGAAGGCCGGCGGCCCGCGTGGCGCCGGCCTTCTCCAGGGGAGCCGTGGCCGCGGGGCTGAGATCGAAGACCGTCAGCGTATGCCCGGCCTTGAGGACGTTGGCCGCCATGGGGCGGCCCATGTTTCCGGTTCCGACGAAGCCGACATGCATGGGCAGGTCTCCGGGTTCGGGTGAGGTCGCGGGGTCAGATGGGCCGGTGGCGGTCGAGACGGCCGAGCGCGCGAGTGGCGGCCCGGCCCTTCCGGGGCAGGCGTCGGGGATTGCCCTTCCGGGGTCGCGGAGGCGGATCGGGCTCCTCGTCCTTGACAGAGGGACCCTGGGATTCGGCGGCGCCACGGTCCCGCGTGCCGAGACGCTCGAGTCGGGCGAGGAACTGATCCGTGGTAATCGCCACCGCGCCGGCGCGCTCCGCCGCTCGGCGGACTTCCCGATCGTTCGAGACCACGGCGCCCCCGCGCGTCGCCAGGCGCGCGAGCACGCGGTCGGCGCTCTCACGCGCGCTCGAAAAGATCACGCGTACGCCGCCGCCGCCCGTGCCGGCGCCTCCGCGCCCCGCCCCGTCGAAGACCACGGTGAATGTCTCGCCCGACTCGCGCCCGGTCCGCGCGAGGAGCCGACACAGCGCGTCGCGTCCGGCTTCGATGCTCAGCGCCTCCTGCGAGGCGAGCGCGGGGTCGCGGCGGATGACGTTGTAGCCGTCCACCATCCAGTGCATGGCGCGGACATTGTACGCGTCCACCGAGTCATCCACACCCCGCGGACGCCCAACTTTCCGCGCGGGCGTCACTCGTGGCGTTGTCCACCGCTATCCACATTGTCCACAGGCCGCTGGGTTGAGAAGATGCTCACAAGCACTAAATAAAGGTTGACTCGTTCCCACGCACCACAATATCTTGGGCTTCGTTCCTCTGAGTCCGTAATCTCCCGGTAACGTCCAGCATCGCCGTTCGCGATCGAAGTGAGGAGGGCAGTATGAAGATTTCCCGCCGCTATACCAAGGAAGGCCACAGCCCATACACCGGGATCGAGTTCGATCTCCGCACATCGGAGATCCGGAATCCGGATGGGTCGACGGTCTTTCGCCAGGAGGGCATCGCGGTGCCCTCGGGCTGGTCGGCGGTGGCGACCGACATCCTCGCCCAGAAGTATTTCCGCAAGGCTGGCGTGCCGCAGACCGGCGCCGACGGCAAGCCCCTGCTCGATCGCGAGGGCAAGCCGATGCTGGGTGGCGAGCGCGACGCGCGCGAAGTCTTCCACCGCCTGGCCGGGGCGTGGACGCACTGGGGCCGCACGCATCACTACTTCGACACCGAGACCGACGCGAAGGCCTTCTACGACGAGATCTGCCACATGCTCGCGGCGCAGATCGCGGCGCCCAATTCCCCGCAGTGGTTCAACACGGGCCTGCACTGGGCGTACGGCCTCACCGGCCCTGCGCAGGGTCACTACTACGTCGAGCCCGACAACGGCGCCCTGACCCGCGCCACCTCCGCGTACGAGCGGCCGCAGCCGAGCGCGTGCTTCATCCAGTCCGTGAGCGACGACCTCGTCAACGACGGGGGCATCATGGACCTCTGGACGCGCGAGGCGCGCATCTTCAAGTACGGCTCGGGCACGGGCTCCAACTTCTCGAGCCTGCGCGGCGAGAACGAGCCCTTGTCCGGCGGCGGCAAGTCCTCGGGCCTGATGTCCTTCCTGAAGATCGGTGACCGCGCGGCGGGCGCCATCAAGTCGGGCGGAACCACCCGGCGCGCCGCCAAGATGGTCTGCCTCGACCTCGATCATCCGGACGTGCTCGACTTCATCCGCTGGAAGGTCGTGGAGGAGCAGAAGGTCGCGGCGCTGGTGGCCGGCTCGCGCCTGGGCAAGCGGCGGCTGCAGGCCGTCATGGCGGCCTGCCGGCCCGACGCGCGGGAGCCCGACCGGATCGACGCCGATCCCAAGCGGAACGCCGCGCTTCGCGCCGCCCTGCGCGAGGCTCGTGCGGCCATGGTGCCCGAGAGCTACATCCAGCGGGCGCTCCAGCTCGCCTCCCAGGGCGTGACCGAGCTGGTCTTCCCCGAGTACGACACCGACTGGGACTCGGAGGCCTATCTCACCGTCGCCGGCCAGAACTCCAACAACAGCATCCGCGTGCCGAACGGCTTCTTCGACGTGCTGGAAGGCGGCGGCGAATGGGAGCTGCGCCGCCGTACCGACGGCAAGATCTCGAAGCGCATTCCCGCGGCGAGCCTGTGGGACGAGATCGCGTACGCGGCGTGGGCGTGCGCGGATCCGGGTGTGCAGTACGACACCACCATCAACGAGTGGCACACCTGCACCGAGGACGGCCGGATCAACGCCTCGAATCCGTGCTCCGAGTACATGTTCCTGGACGACACCGCGTGCAACCTGGCCTCGATCAACGTGGTCAAGTTCCTGCGGGCCGATGGCGGCTTCGACGTCGACGGCTTCCGCCACGCCTGCCGGCTGTGGACGCTCGTGCTCGAGATCAGCGTGCTGATGGGCGCCTACCCCAGCCCGGCCATCGCCCAGAAGAGCTGGGACTACCGGACGCTCGGGCTCGGCTACGCGAACATGGGCACGGTGCTGATGCGCCAGGGCATCCCGTACGACTCGCCGGAAGCGGTGGCGATCTGCGGCGCGATCACCGCCATCCTGCACGGCGAGGCCTACGCTACCTCCGCGGAAATGGCGCGCGACCTCGGGCCGTTCCCCGGCTACATGCGGAACCGCGAGCCGATGCTGCGCGTCATCCGCAATCACCGCCGTGCCGCCTACAACGCCGCTCCCTCGGTCTACGAGGGGCTGACGATCAAGCCGCTGGGCGTCGATCCCTCCCACTGCCCGAACGCCCTGGTCCAGGCCGCGCGCGAGACGTGGGACCGGGCGCTCACCCTCGGCGAGGCCCACGGCTATCGCAACGCGCAGGTCACCGTGCTCGCGCCCACCGGGACCATCGGCCTCGTGATGGATTGCGACACGACCGGCATCGAGCCGGACTTCGCCCTGGTGAAGTTCAAGAAGCTGGCGGGCGGCGGCTACTTCAAGATCATCAACCAGAGCATCCCGATCGCCCTGCGCGCGCTGGGCTACACCCCCGATCAGATCGACGACGTCGTGGCGTACTGCGTGGGCCGGAAGACGCTGCGTGGCGCCCCCTTCATCAATCCGGAGACGCTGCAGGCCAAGGGGTTCGATCCGGCGGGGCTGACGCGGATCGAGGCCGCGCTCGAAGGCGCCTTCGACCTCACCTTCGCCTTCAATCCGTGGACGCTCGGCGAGGGCTACGTGCAGCGCCATCTCGGCCTCAACGAAGCGCAGCTCGCGGAGTGGAACGGCAACCTCCTCCGCGCGCTCGGCTTCACCGCAGCCCAGATCGAGGCGGCCAGCGACTACGTGTGCGGCACCATGACCGTCGAGGGCGCGCCCCATCTCAAGGACGAGCACCTGCCCGTGTTCGACTGCGCCAACCGGTGCGGCAAGAAGGGCAAGCGCTTCATCGCGGTGGACGCCCACATCCGGATGATGGCGGCAGCCCAGCCCTTCCTCTCCGGCGCCATCAGCAAGACCATCAACATGCCCTCCGATGCGACCATCGAGGACGTCAAGCAGGCCTACTACACCTCGTGGCGGAGCATGCTGAAGGCGGTGGCGCTCTATCGCGACGGCTCCAAGCTCTCGCAGCCGCTCAACGCCACCACCGACGAGGACGAGGCGGCGGCGGCCGATGTCGAGGCGGTGGCCGAGAAGATGACCGAGCGCGTCGTGACCAAGTACCTCCGCGAGCGGCATCGGCTCCCCGACCGGCGCGCCGGCTACACCCAGAAGGCGGTGGTGGGCGGCCACAAGGTGTACCTCCGCACCGGGAACTACGAGGACGGCTCCCTCGGCGAGATCTTCCTGGACATGCACAAGGAAGGCGCGGCCTTCCGCAGCCTGATGAACTGCTTCGCCATCGCGATCTCGCTGGGCCTCCAGCACGGCGTGCCCCTCGAGGAGTTCGTGGACGCCTTCGTGTTCACGCGGTTCGAGCCGAACGGCATGGTGATGGGCAATGACCGGATCAAGATGGCGACCTCGGTCATCGACTACGTCTTCCGCGAGCTCGCCATCTCCTACCTCGGCCGCACCGATCTCTCGCACGTGCCGGACGAGGATCTCCGCAGCGACACGCTCGGCAACAAGATCGGCCAGGGCCCGGTCGCGATGGTGCCCCCGGCGCCCGCCGCCCCTGCCCTCGCGGGCACGATACCGAACCCCGCCAGCCTCGCGCGGGCGGCGGCGCCCCTATCCGGCGGGAGCGGCACGGTGGCTGCCGAGCTCAAGGTGCTGTCGGCCTCCGACATGGCCAAGCTCAAGGGCTACGAGGGTGACCCTTGCGGCGACTGCGGCCAGTTCACGATGGTCCGCAACGGGACATGCCTCAAGTGCATCACCTGCGGGACGACCACCGGCTGCTCCTGATCGACTCCCCTCCGCGCTAGCCAGAGAGGCCGGGCTCCTCTAATATCGGAACCCGGCCTTTCCCGTCATGTCGGCTCCCGAGCTCGCCCCCACCCGCTGGCCCGAAGCGCGCGCGCCGCGCGGCATGGTGGCCGCGCCGCATCTCCTCGCCTCCCAGTCCGGCGTCGCGGCGCTGCGCGCTGGCGGCAACGCGCTGGACGCCGCCATCGCCGCCGCTGCCACCATTGCGGTGGTATATCCGCACATGAACGGGATCGGCGGCGACAACTTCTGGCTGATCTGGGACGCGGGGGCCAAGCGGCTGCGCGCACTCTGCGGCGCCGGGCGCTCGGCGGCGGCGGCCAGCATTGACTGGTACGCGGCGCGCGGCGTCCGCGACGCCATTCCCGCGCGCGGGGGGCTGGCCGCCCTCACCGTGCCGGGCGCGGTGGACGGCTGGTGGCAGGCGCACCGCCACAGCGCGACGGCGATGGGCTCGCCGCTCGGCTGGGACGATCTCCTTGCCGATGCCATCGCCTATGCCGCGGGGGGCTTCTCCGCGTCGGCGGGCCAGCGGCGGCCTCCCCCACGCGAGCCCGACCTCTTCGGCCCCACCGCGAGTGCCGAGATGCGGCGCGAGCTCTGGCCGCTCTACCATCCCGACGCGCTGTCGCGCGGTCCGCTCGTGCAGACTGATCTCGCGCGGTCGCTCGAGACGATTCGCGACGGCGGGCCCGACGCCTTCTACCGCGGCCCGCTGGGGCGTCGGCTCATCGCCGCCGCGGCCGCCGCCGGGAGCCCGCTGAGCGTGGAGGACCTCGCCACGCATCGGTCCGAGTGGATGGAGCCGCTCATGCTTCCATTCGGCGGCGGCGTGGCGGCGAGCTTTCCGCCGCCCACGCAGGGCATGTCGGCGCTGGCCCTGCTGGGCCTCGCGGACGGCTTCGACCTCGCCGCGCTCGAGGAAGCGGACTACATTCACGTCCTGGTGGAGGCGATCAAGCTTGCCTTCGCGGATCGCGACCGCCACCTGACTGACCCGGCCGCGATGACGGTGGCGCCGGAGGAGCTGCTCGCGCCCGAGCGCCTGGCGCGTCTCCGCGGCCGCATCTCACGCCGGCGCGCGATGGCCCCGGAGGCGGCGGCAGCTGCGGGCGGAGACACCATCGCGATCGTCGCCGCGGATGGCGCCGGCAATGCGGTGTCCCTGATCCAGTCGCTCTACTACACGTTCGGCTCCGGCTTGATGGCCGGCGACACCGGCATCGTCCTGCAGAACCGCGGCGCCTTCTTCTCCCTTAATCCTCGGCACGTGAACGCGCTGGCGCCGCGCAAGCACACCATGCACACGCTGATCCCTTCGATGTATCTCGAGGACGGCCGGCCCCGCATGGTCTACGGCACCATGGGCGGTGAGGGTCAGCCGCAGACACAGGCCGCCCTGCTCACGCGCCGGCTCCGGCGCGGCCATGGCACCCAGGCCTGCGTGGAGGCGCCGCGCTGGCTCTACGGGCGCACGTGGGGGGTGGCCACGCGCGCGCTCAGCCTCGAGGGACGCTACCCCGCCTCGCTCGCCCAGGACCTCGCGGGGCGTGGGCACGACGTGAAGATGGGGGAGGAGTGGGACGACCTCTTCGGCCATGCCCACGCCATCTGGCTGGACACGGCCGAAGGCGGCCTCTGCGGCGGCTCCGATCCGCGAGCGGACGGGAGCGCGGTGGGCTACTAGCGGCGGATGCGCACCACGCTCAGCACGGCCCGCCGAGACGCGACGAGCAGCGCGCCCAGCGCGCCGAATACGAGCAGCGCCAGCGACGAGGGCTGGGGCACACGGGTGGTCGTGCCGCGGTAGTCATTCTCGAAGCTCGGCTCCGTGAGGCTCGTGCCGTACTGGAACCGCACCTCGTAGAAGGCCGCGTACGGATCGAAGCCCGCGCCGATGCCGCCGAGGAGGAAGACCACCGAGTTGCGCGCCAGCTGATTCCCGAGCAGCCCGCCGTTATCGTTGCCGGAGCCCGTATCGTCCGGGTCGTTCAGGGTCGTGATGCCGTACTGGAGCCCATCGGGGTCGTTCGGACCCTGAAGATTGGGGCCGGGGAAGCGATCACCGGGGCCAAAGAGTCCCATACCGCTGGAGGAGATCCCTCGGGTGAACTCTCCCCCGACGGAGAGTCCCGCCTTGTAGGCCCACTCACCGCCGAGAACCGTGGGATCGGGGTTGATGTCCTTGACGGTGCTGCCGGGGGCGAGAGTGGCGGAGAAGCGGGTCAGCGTCGGATTGCTGCCCTGGATGTTGAAGAACACCGCGGTGAGAATGTCCGTCGGCTTGGACGCGTTGTAGTGGCCCGTGTTGGTCAGGGTGACCTGCAGATAGTGCGTGCCCGAGATCTCGACGTTGTCGAACGTCACCGAGGCCTTCCGACCCGCCGTTCCGGTGCCCGTCAGCGTCACCGCGGTCGCATGACTCGGCGTCACGCCAACCGCCAGCAGAAGCGTGGCGCCGACCGATGCCCCGATCAGTGACTTCGCCACCTGTCCCATGAACATGTGCCCCCGTCCTTTCGGTCGCCGAGCGCCTTGGAGGCGCATCCGACCCGATTGGGGAATCTGCACGAGGGATGCCACGCCGCGAGCGCAACCGAATCAATCTGATCCGAGTCATGCAGCGATTTCGTGGGGGTCGTTCGTAAGCTTCTCCGACAATCCTCCGGGGCGGATCCCCCTTCCTTGATGATCGTCGTCGTCGATCCCGCGCTCAGATTTCGGCGGCTCCGATGAAATACTGAAAACATGCGCCACGCGAATCATCGACCGTCCGTCGCGCGTTGTTTCTTCGCCGCGCTCGCCGCGTTCGTCATGGTGCCCGCGCTCCTCCTCGCCTGCGCACAGGATCCGGCCACCAAGAAGCAAGCGCACTACGAGCGGGGCCGCGCGTTCGAGGCGAAGGGCAAGCCCAACGAGGCGATCGTCGAGTATCGCAACGCCCTGCAGGTCGACGGCAACTTCGTCGCCGCGCTCCGCGCCCTCGCCGTCGCCTACCGCGCGAAGTCGTGGGACGAGGACGCCGCGCGCGAGCTCGCCAAGGCGGCGCGCCTGGAGCCCGCGTCGATTCCCATCCAGGCGGAGCTGGGACAGGCCCTCCTCGCGCTCGAGGACTGGGAATCCTGCCAGGGCATCGGCGAGACGATCGCGGGCGCCGACCCGAAGCATCCGTACGGGCCCTACCTCATGGGGGCGGCGGCGAGCGGCCGGGGCGATTCCGAGGGGGGCCTGCGCCTCCTCGCGGAGGCGCTGCGCCTCGGCCCCGACGTCCCCGAGATCCAGCAGGCCTACGGCGAGGCCCTCGCCCGCGCCGAGCGGTACGCCGAGGCCGAGAAGGCATTCCGCGCCGTGCTCGCGCAGCATCCCCATGACGCGGAGGCTATGGCCGGGGCGGCGATGGCGCTCCTGAAGCAGCATGCCATCGCCGCCGCGCTGGAGATGGCCGATCGCGCACGGGAGGCGAATCCGGACAACGCGCGTGTGCGTCTGACCCGCAGCGCGGTGTTGAGCGCGCAGGGTAAGTGGGCGGCAGCGGTCGCGGAGCTCGAGTCCCTGCCTCGCCAGGCCTGGTCGCCGCGCTTCCAGCTGGCGCTCGCCGAGGTGTATCTCCGAAACGACCGCCCCGAGAACGCCCTGTCGGTGCTGGACCCGCTCGTCAAGCGATTCCCGACGTTCGTGGTGGCCCGCTACCTCCTGGCCCACGCCGCCCTCGCCGTGAACCGCGGGGACAAGGCGCTCGCCGAGCTCCAGGAGGTGCTGCGGGCGGCCCCCACCAATACCAACGCGCGTTTCAGCCTGGGGGTGGCGTACACCCAGGCCGGGCAGTTCGCCGAGGCGCTGGACACGTTCGCCGCGCTACGGCCCACCATGGAGCGGCAGTCCATCTATCACCTCCAGCGCGCGAACGCCCTGGCCGGCCTCGCCCGCTGGGACGAGGCGATCGCGGCAGCCGAGATCGCGCGGCGCATCGATCCGAATCGCGCCGAGCCCTACGAGACCCTGGGGCGCATCTACCTCGCGCGGAAGGACACCGCGCGCGCCCAGGACATGTACGCGCGGGCGATCGAGCTCAAGCCCGATCTCACGTCGGCGCGGCTGGCTCTGGGCACGCTCCTCGACTTCACCAAGCAGCCGGAGGCCGCGCTGCAGCAGTACGGGGCGGCGGCCGCCGCGGATCCCCGCAGCCAGCCCGCCGTGGTGGCGAAGGTGAATGCGCTCGTCCGCGCCAAGCGTCACGCCGAGGCCATCACCTTTCTCGACGGACTCATCAAGAGTCAGGGGGAGGCGGCGCCGCTCCTCACGCTCCTCGGCCACGTCTACCTGGCCAAGGGTCAGCCCGCGAAGGCCGAAGCCGAGTATCGCCGCGCGATCAGGGCCAACGACACCTACGCGCCCGCGCGCTTCGCGCTCGCGCGCCGGGCTCTCGCGGCGGGCAACGAGGAAGGGGCCATCGTGCACTTCCACGGCGTCATCGCGGGCGCGCCCGGCCACGCCGCCGCGGGAAGCGCGCTCGCCGGCCTGTATGCGCGCCAGACCCGCTACGATCAAGCCATCCAGGTCCTGGAGCCCGTGGCGGCCGCCAATCCCCGGCTCCCCGAGCTCCGCCTCCAGCTCGCCGAGCTCTACCTGCAAAAGGGCCGCTACGACGACGCCCTCCGGGCCGTCGGGCAGCTCGTGGGGAAGGGCTCCGCCTTCGTGCCCGCACGCATGATCGCCGGGCTGGCCTATCTTGGGAAATCCGAGCCGGGCGAGGCGATCAGAGAGCTCGAGGGGGCCGTCCACGCCAACCCGAAGCTCGCCGCCGCGCACTACTACCTCGGCCGCGCCTTCATCGCGCGCGGCGAGGTCGAGGCGGCCAAGAAATCCTATCAACGCGCGCTCGAGCTCGAGCCCCGCATGCCGCAGGTGCGCATCGAGCTGGCCGCCATGTCCGGACAGGCCCAGGATCCGAAGCTGCTCAGCGAGCACGTCGCGGAGCTCCGCCAGATCCTCGACAAGCAGCCTGGAGACCTCACGACGCGCTATGCCCTCGCGCGCGCCCACCTGGCCCAGGGACAGCCCAAGGACGCGGAGGCGGCACTCAAGCGCATCCTGGACACGGCCCCCGGCTACGCGCCCGCCAACATGGCGCTGGCGCTGATCCGATTCGGTGAGCGGCGGAACGAGGAGGCCGTCGAGTATCTCCGCGTCGTCGTGCGGACGACTCCCAACGATCTGCAGGCCCACCTCCTGCTCGCGGGATACTTCGATCGGAGCGGTATTCCCGCCATCGCCATCGAGCACTACGAGGCGGTAGCGCGGGTCGCGCCCGCGCGCAGCGACGTGAAGCTGCGCCTCGCCATGCTCTACTCGCAGACGGGGCGGCAGGAGGACGCACTCGGCCGCGTGCGGGAGGCGGTGGATGCGCTGCCGCGCGACGCGGAGCCGCGCTACGTGCTGGGCGAGGTGCACCTCAGGCGCGGAGAGCGCGCGGAGGCCGCCGACGCCTTCGCCGCCGCCCTGCGGCTCGATTCCAAGCACGCGGGGGCCCAGCTGGGGCTCGGCATCGCCGCCGAACAGCGCGGGGAAGTCAATCGCGCGCTCGACGCCTACGCTCGCGCGCGCCAGCTCGCGCCCGAGGACGCGCGCGGCTACAACAACGGCGCCTGGCTCCTCGCCTCGCAGGGGAAGAATCTGGATGAAGCCCTCGGCCTGGCGCGCCGGGCCAACGAGCTCGTCGCCCGCGACAAGGATCTCGTCACCTGGGTCCCCGCGATGAAGGACACGCTGGGGTTCGTCCACTACAAGCGCGGCGAGCTCGCCCAGGCCGAGCCTCTGCTGCGCGACGCCGCGACCCGCGCCCCGAGCGTGGGCACGTTTCACTACCACCTGGCGCTCGCCTACGAGGGCATGGGCCGGCGGGACGACGCGCGGGTCAGCGCGCTACGGGCGACCCGCCTCGATCAGAAGCTGGCGGCCGATGCCGACGTGCAGGGATTGCTGAAGCGCGTGGGCGGCTGATCGGCCGCCTACGCGTTGCCGCCGGCCAGCGCCTTGTAGAGCTCCAGCCCCACCGCGGACACGTCCGAGCGGCTCTCGATGGGAAGGCCCGCGTTGGTCCACGCGCCGAGCCCTCCCTTGAGGACCAGCACGGTCTTGAAGCCGAGCTTGCGCAGGGCCTTGGCGACCTTGGAGCTGGTCTGCTCGTCGGGCGAGGTGCAGTACGCAACCACGGGCCGCTGGAGATCGAGCTCGAGCCCGCTCACCCCGCTGGCGAGCTCCTCGGGCGCGAGGCGAGTGGAGCCGGGGATCTTGAGCGGCAGCGTGTCGTAGGCCGCAGACGTGCGCACGTCGAGGATCTGGGGCTGCTTGCCCCCCTCCAGGAGCTTGATGACCTCCGACGGCGACACGCGGTAGCGGTTCTTCTGCCAGCGCCGCAGGAACTGGACACCCCACCCCGCCCCGCTCAGGAGCGTCACGCCGATCGCCACCCAGAACCATGGGAAGGGCCGGGGCGGCGGGTTCTTCACGAACTCGCGCGCCTCCGCGAGCTGACGCTTGAGGTCGGGCAGGTTCGGCACGAGCTGGTCCGCGCGCTCCATGTCGCGGACGGCGCCCGAGTAGTCCTCGGTGAAGAAGCCGCGGAGGGCCGCGTACCAGGCCTCGTTGAACTTGCTGGTGCCCGAGAGCTGGACCGGGGTGCCCTTGACGAACTCGCGCACCGCGTCGGCCGGGATGACGAAGTTGAAGCCCTGGACGATGGAGCCCTCGGCGCCGGGCGCGAGCGAGACGAACGTGAGGACGCCCACCACCTGACCCCGCTGAGTCACCGCGGGCCCGCCAGAGTTGCCCCAGGCCGCCGGGGCGTCCGTCTGGATCACCGGCTGATTCGAGACGTCCTCCTTGAGCCCGGACACCGCCCCGTTGGTGACCGAGGCTTCCATGGAGGCGGACTTGTTCAGGAGCTCGTGGGAGAGCACCACCCCCGGGAAGCCCAGGATGTGCAGCGGGTCGCCGATCTGCACGTTCCGGCTGTCGACCAGCGGGAGCACCGGAAATACCTCGCCGGGGACCTTGAGGAGCGCGAGGTCGCGGCCGGACATGGCGCCGGGCTCGGCGCTCACCGGGGGGCTGTACTTCACGACCTCGGCCTTGAGCTTCGCGCCGTTGGACACCAGCACGGTGACCTGGGGCGTGAGCTTCACCTTGGTCGTGGGCAGCACCGCGTCGAGGACCTTCCGCTTGATCGCGTCCTCCATCTCCGGCCGCTCGCCCGGATTCACGCCCTTCTGCGCCAGGGCCTTGGGCAGACAGGCGGTGGACACCGCCCGCTGCGCCTGCTGGTTGATCAGCCAGCGCGGGGGCGAGTAGGCAGGCTGGATGACGTGCCCGTTGGTGATGATCCAGCCGCGCCCGTCGACGAACCAACCCGTGCCCGTCTCGCGGAATATCGGCGGCGTCACCGTCTGGACACCGCTCCCGCAGTCGAGCGTAACCTCGGCGTTCACCTCGGCGATCACGAGGACGACCGCCGGCTTGGCGCGGAGGAAGACCTCCTGGATGGTGGTGGGCCGCTCGGCAGCGAGAGGCGCGGAGATCCCGTGGATGAGGCCGAGGAGGCTTGTCACCACCAGGGTAATCAGGCGTACCATAGGGGCCACGACAGTCCATCTTATACCACTCCTCCGGACCGAGGGCCACGCATGAGCCGTCAGATCGGCGACGTCCCGACCAAATCCTTCAAGCCCGGCGAGTTCATCTTCCGCGAGGGGGACGACGCCAAGGGCGAGGCCTTCATGGTCCACGAGGGCAAGGTCGAGATCCGGCGGCAGTTCGGGGGGCAGGATCGCGTGCTGCGCGTGCTCGGCAAGGGCGAATTGCTGGGCGACCTGGCGCTGTTCCGCAACGCGCCCCGCTCGGCGGATGCGGTCGCCGTCGACGCGGTCACCCTTCTGCTGATCCCGTCCAATCGACTCGAGCACCTGGTGCGCTCGAATCCCGCCCTCGCCCTCGCGCTGATCAAGCAGTTCGCCGCCCGCATGCTCGAGGCGGAAGATCGCGCGCGCGCCGCGGAGGACCGCGAGAAGAAACCCCCGAAGCCTTGAGGCCGCGCGCGCCCGGGTCGGGCGGGCGCGGGCGCCGAGGCTAGAGCCGGAACGAGTCCGCGGCGAGGCCCGCGATGTGCCGGCCGATGGCCAGCGAGGCAGTCGCCGCGGGCGAGGGCGCGTTCAGCACGTGGATGGCGCCCTCCGTCTGGCTGATCTTGAAGTCGTCCACCAGCGAGCCATCGGGGCTCACGGCCTGGGCGCGCACCCCCGCTCCGCCGGGCGCGATGTCGGCCGCCTGGATCGCGGGCACGAGACGCTGGAGCGAGGCCACGAAGGCGGCCTTGTTCACCGAGCGGTAGACCTCGTAGGCGCCCATCTTCCAGTAGCGCCGGCCCATGTTCCAGAAGCCGCGATACCTGAACGTGCGGAGCGCTTCTCCGATCCGGACCGTGCCCATCGTGTAGCCCTCGCGGGCGAGCGCGAGCACCGCGTTCGGGCCGGCCTCCACCTCACCGTGAACGGTGCGGGTGAAGTGGACGCCGAGGAACGGAAACCGCGGGTCGGGGACGGGGTAGATGAGCCCGCGCACGAGCGAGCGGCGCTCCGGCCGGAGCATGTAGTACTCGCCGCGGAATGGGATGATCTGCACCTCGGGACGGATGCCCATGAGCGCGGCCACGCGGTCCGAGTGGAGCCCGGCACAGTTGATGAGGTAGCGCGTGGCCACCGGGCCGGCGTCGGTCTCGAGGGTGAGCGTGCCGCCGTCCCGGCGGATGGCCCGGACGCCGGCCCCCGTCACCACCTCGGCGCCGCGCTGGCCGATGAGCGCGGCCATGCGATTCGCGACCTCGGTGTAGTCCACGATCCCGGTCGCGGGAGACAGCATGCCCCGCACCGCGCGGACGTGCGGCTCCCACTCGCGGATCTCGTCGCCGGAGACCAGCTTGAGCCCGGGCACCCCGTTGGCGGTGCCGCGCTCGTGGAGCGCGTCGAGGCGCGGGATCTCCTCGTCGTTCGTGGCCACGATCACCTTGCCGCAGCGCTCGTAGCCGATCCCGTGGGCGTCGCAGAACTGGGTCATGAGCCGCGCGCCCTCCACGCAGAGCCGCGCCTTGAAGGAGCCGGGCTTGTAGTAGATCCCCGAGTGGATCACGCCCGAGTTGTGGCCGGTCTGATGCGTGGCGATCTTCGGCTCCTTGTCGAGCACGACCACGCGCGTCCGCGGATGCCGCTCGGTGAGGTTCACGGCGGTGGCGAGGCCGACGATGCCGGCCCCGACGATGGTCACGTCCGCGGTCTTGGGCATGCCCCGCACAATAGCACGCGACGGGCGGGCGGCGGGCCGCCGCCGGGCTGTCCGTCGCCTGACGAGACCTGTCCCCGGGATGACGGCATCGGGCTGGGAGGGAGACGAAAACTCCCATAATTTCAACATGATAGGAGAGCCGTACGTCTGGCATCCCTCATGCTCTCCCATAGGTTGCGGCGGCGGCGCCTTCGAGGGAGCCGCCGACATAGAACCGGGGAGGGCAGTCATGCAGAAGGCCCTGGCGTTGATCCTCCTGGCGATGGCGCCGATGGCCACGCCGAGTCCCACAGAGGTGGTGCAGTCCGGTATCGAGCGGGTGGCGCAGGTGGCGCAGGACTACGACGCCGGTCATCCCGATGCGGCCGAGAAGCGGCGCAGCGAGATCCGGCGGGTGGCCGGCCGTCTCTTCGACTTCCAGGAGATGGCCCGCCGGACCCTGGCCCGTCACTGGTCGGAGCGCACGCCGGCGGAGCGCGAGGAGTTCGTCTCCCTCTTCCGGGACCTCCTCGAGCGCTCCTACATTGCCAAGCTCGAGAACTACTCGGGCGAGCAGATCGTCTATCTCGGCGAGACGGTGGACGGCGAGTACGCCACCGTGCGCTCCAAGATCGTGGGGCGGGGCAATGAGATGGCGCTCGCCTATCGCCTCCATCTCGTCAACTCGCGGTGGGCGGTCTACGACGTGCTCGTGGAGGGCGTGAGCTTCGTGGGCAACTACCGGAGTCAGTTCAACCGCATTATCTCGAAGGGGTCGTACGAGGATCTCATCCGGAAGCTGAAGACGGGCGGCCTCGAAGGGGCCACCCTGGACCGCTCCCTCGAGCGGGCCGCCGCCCTCCGCTAGGGGCGACCCAGGCCCCTCACGCTCAGTCCAGGACGAGCGTGATGGGGCAATGGTCCGAGCCCTGGACCGCCGGCAAAATGCCGGCGGCCTTGACCCGCCCGCGCAGCTCCTCGGATACGAAGAAGTAGTCGATGCGCCAGCCCACGTTCCGGGCACGCGCCCCCGTCTTCATGTCCCACCAGGTATAGTGCCCCGAGTCCTGGGTGAAGAGCCGGAAGGTATCGCAGTAGCCGGCCTCGATGAACTTGGCCACCCAGGCCCGCTCCTCCGGCATGAAGCCGGAGGTCTTCTCGTTCTCCTTGGGACGGGCGAGATCGATCTCGGTGTGGGCGGTGTTCACGTCGCCGCAGACGATCACGCCCTTGCCCCCCTTCCGCAGCCCCTCAGCCAGCACGAGGAACTCGTCGTAGAAGGTGAGCTTGTGGGCGAGCCGCTCCGGCCCCATCCCGCCGTTGGGGAAGTACACATTCAGGAGATGGAAGTCTCGCAGCTCGAGATGAACGACGCGCCCCTCGACGTCGAGCGAGGGCGAGGCGAACGTCGTCGCGACGTGCACGGGCTCCTCGTGGAGATAGGTCACCACGCCGCTGTAGCCCTTCTTCTCGGCGAAGCTCCAGTACGAGCGGTAGCCGCCGACCGTGCGCATCTCCTCGGTGAGCTGCTCCGCCTGCACCTTGGTCTCCTGCACGCAGACCACGTCCGCCTTCTGGGACTCGAGGAAGTCGACGAAGCCCTTCTTCCAGGCGGCGCGCAGCCCGTTGACGTTCCACGACACGAGGATCATCGGGGCGAGGCCTCAGCGCCGCCACACATCGAGGGGTCACGCATCGCGGGCCAGTGTATGGCCTCGCGGCGCGGAACTCAACTGAGGGACGGAGACGACTCGTCGAGCACCCCGGCAATGACGGCTCGGAGGCGGCCGAGGTCGACCGGCTTCATCAGCGAGGCGTCCACCAGCGCCTCCACGCGCAGCCCGTCGGGGATGGCTTTGCCCGACATGAGCACCACGCGGCAGCCCGGGGACCTCCGCTTGGCCGCGCGGGCGATCTCCCATCCGCTCGCCCCGGGCAAGAGCAGGTCCGTGAGCACGACGTCGAAGCTCTCGTGCTCCAGGGTCTCGAGGCCCGCCTTGCCACTCCCCACGAGGGTCGGCTGGCAGCCGAGCTCACTGAGGAACTCACGCAGGATGTCGCGCAGCTCGCGCTGGTCGTCCACCACGAGGACACGTAGGCCCGCGCGCAGACGGGGCGCCGCCACCGCGGCCATCCGGGCCTGACGGCTCTCCGCGCAGGGCAGGACGATCGTGAAGGTGGTGCCGCGCCCGAGCTCGCTCACCACCGAGATGGTGCCGCCGTGGCTCGTTACCAGGTCCTTCGCCGACGAGAGCCCGAGCCCGGTATTCCCCGCCGGCTTGGTGGTGAAGAACGGCGTGAAGACCCGCGTGAGCACCTCCTCCGACATGCCGACGCCGGTGTCGGTGACGCGGAGGGCGGCGCGGCTCCCCTCGCGCACCGTCTCGATCGTGACATCGCCCCCCCGGGGCATCGCCTCGATGGCGTTGAGGATCAGATTGACCAGCACCTCGCGGAGCGCGCTCGACTGGCCGGAGACGGGCACCGCGACGGTGGAGAGGCGCGGGGTCACCAGCACCGAGATCCCGTGCCCCTGCGCGACCGTGACGAGGTGGGGCTGGATGAACTCCACCGCGTCGGCCACGGCCGCGTTGAGGTCGAACACCGAGCACGCGACGTCCTGAGGGGGCCGCGCGATGTCGCGCAGGCGCTTCAGCAGCTCGGCCGCGTCGAGGGCGCCCTTCTGGATGGAGAGGAGCCCCTTGCGGAGCTGGCCCTCGTCGAGGGCGCCCCTGTCCACCTGCCCCAGGAGGAGCTCCACGCGCCCGAGCAGCACGGACAGGATGTTGTTGAAGTTGTGCACCACCCCGCCCGCAACCTTGCTGATGACCTCCGATCGGACGATGTGCCGCTCGACGCGCGGATCCTCGATGATGGGTCTAGACATCGCGCTCTCCCGCCGCGCGCTCGGAGGCCAGGGGCAGGAGCACGGTGAACACCGTGCCGACGCCCGGCGCGCTCCGGAAGCCGATGCTCCCGCCGTGATCCTCGATGATCTTGTGCGTGAGGGCAAGGCCCAGCCCGGTGCCCTCCGCCTTCGTGGTGAAGAATGGATCGAACACTTTCTCGGCCTCCGAGGCTGAGATGCCGCTCCCCGTGTCCTCGATCTCGACGCGCACGCGGCGTCCCGCCGCGCCGCGCCCCATCGGATCTCCGGGGCGGTGCCAGCCGGTGCGCAGGGTGAGCCGGCCCCCCGGCGCCATGGCGGCGATGGCATTGCTGACCAGATTGACGAACGCTTCGTAGAGCCGCTCGGGATCGGCGGTGATGGAGGGCACTTCGCGCGCATACTCCCGCGTCACCACGATCCCCTTGGCGTCGAGCTCGTTGGCGTAGAGCTCGAGGACGCGGTCGAGCACGCCGGACACCGTCAGCGGCGCCGGGCGCAGCCGGATCGGGCGCGCCAGCTCGAGGAGCTGCTCCACGATGCCGTTGATCCGCTCGAGCTCGTGAGGCACTACCCGCATGAACGTCTCGCGGAAGCGGGCGTCCTCGAACTTGCGCGGGATGATTCGCGTGAAGGTGCGCAGGGACGCGAGAGGGTTCTTGATCTCGTGGGCGAGCCCGGCGGCGAGGGTGCCGAGGGCGGCGAGCCGGTCGGAGCGGCGCAGCTGGCTCTCGAGCTCGCGAACCTGGCTCACGTCGCGGAAGACTCCAACGACGCCGAGGTCCTTTCCTTCGAGCCCGCGCAGCGGCGCGGTGCTCATCTCGACCGGCACGGTGGTGCCGTTCCGGCGCCGCAGGCTCAGGGACACGTGCCCCAGTCCCGCCCGGCTCGCGAGCGCCTCCATGAGGATCTCCGAGACCTCGGGGGTGTGGGCGAACACCTCGGTGCAGTACCGGCCGATGATCTCACCGGCGAAGAGGCCGGTGAGAAGCTCGGCGGCGGGGTTCACGGTGGCGACCCGGCCGTCGAGGTCCAGGGTCACGATGCCGCTCGTGATCGAGGCGAGGATGCTGTCGGTGTAGCTCTTGAGGTTCGCGACCTCCTCGAAGCGCTCCCGGAGCGACTCGTGGGTGGCCTCGAGGTCGCGCCGCTGCTGCAGGAGCTGCGCGGTCATGTGATTGAAGACCACCGCGAGCTGGCCGATCTCGCCGACTCCCCTCGCCTCGATGCGTTGGTCGAGGTCACCGCGTGCGATGGCCTCCGCGCCCGCGGCCAGCTCGCGCACCGGCCGGGAGATGGCGCGCGCGACGAGGGCGGCGGCGAGGCCGCCCACGAGCAGCGTCACCGCGGTCAGCCCCGCCAGCTCGATCCGCGTCCGGCGGATCTGGGCCTCCATCCGCTTCTTGGACAGCCCGACGCGCACGGTGCCCCAGCGCTGGGCGCCGATCAGCACCGGCACCGCGAAGTCGTACACCGCGTCGCCCCGCGTCTGGCTCTCCTGTACGAGCAGGTCCTCCGTCGCGGCGGCGGCCCGATCGATCGGCGCGGCGAGTACGCTGCCCACCAGCTCGGGGCGGCGGCTGTGCGCGGCCACCTTGCCGTCGGCGTCCAGCACCACCGCATACACCACGTCGGTGTTCGCCCGCACGCGGTCCACGTTCTGCTCGAGCGCGGTGAAGTTGTAGAGAAGCAGCGGGGTCGACGAGATCGCGGCGAGATCGCGCACGATGACCTCGCCGCGCCGGAGTACCTCGCCGATGATGGCCACGCGCTGCCGGTACTCGACCACCGCGATCACCCCCGCCATCACCACCAGGAAGATGAGGATGGTGCCGGCGAGGAGGCGGGCGTGGAGCGAGTTGAAGCGCCGCCCCACGCGGTCCAGCAGGGCGCGCGAGCTCACCGGCGATTCTCCAGCCAGATCTTCCGTAGCGGGATGTACGGGTCGCCGAGTCCGTTCACCTCGACACTGCGCACGTAGCCCTGGAAGAGCCGCTCGAACGGGTAGTGCCAGATGGGGATGATCGGCGCGTCGTCGAGGATCGTCTGCTCGGCGCGCCGATACAGATCCATCCGGCGGGCCAGCTCCTTCTCGCCGCGCGCCTGCACGAGCAAGGTGTCCACCACGGAGTTGGAGTAGCCGGTGAGGTTGCGCGGGCTCCGCGAGTAGAAGAGCCGGAAGAGGAAATTATCGGGATCGGGCACGTCGGCGTACCACGCGTAGATGAACATGGGCAGCTTGCCCTCGTTCACCTGCCGGGAGAACGTCGGCCAGTCGGTCTCGTAGCGCGTCTCGGTCCGGATGCCGACGGCGCCAAGCTGCCGCGACACCGTGTCCAGCTCGCGCTCCAGCCGCTCGCTCCGGGCCCCCGACCAGAACACGATGGTCGGAAGTCCCCGCCCCTCCGGATAGCCCGCCTCGCGGAGAAGCTCACGCGCCCGCGCGGGGGCATAGCCGAGCGGCTTCAAGTTCGGGTTGTAACCCGGCAGCCCCAGCGGCAAGATCCCGGACGCGGGCTGAAAACGACCGGTGAAGACGTCCTCGAGCAGGGTGTTCCGATCGATGGCGTGGGCGATGGCGCGGCGCACCCGGACGTCGCTCATCGGCTTCATGTGGGTCTGGAGCCCGTAGAAGCGAACGCTGAAGGTGACGCGCCGGACGTACTGGTACCGCGCGTCGTTGACCTTGCTCCGGCAGACCGGTGGCACCGGGCTCTCGTCCAGCTCGCCGCGGTCGAAGTCACGGCACATCACGTCGCTGAGCTCCCCGGGGAAGATGCGATACACGACCCGGGCGAGCCGCGGCGGACCCTCGAAGTAGTCGCGATTCGCCGACAGCACGATCTCCTTCCGGCGCTCCCATCGGACGAACGTGAACGGGCCCGTCCCTACCGGATGCTGGCCGAAGGCATCGCCCTGCTTCTCGACCACGTCGCGGGGCACGATCTTGGCATGCCCGAGCGCCAGCACGGACACGAAGGGCGTGGAGGCCTCGCGTAGCGTCACCCGCACCGTATAGCGGTCAGGTGCCTGAAGCCCGCTCACCGTGGGCGCGCGGCCGGCGCGGAATTCCTGGGCACCCTCGATGCTCGAGAAGAGATCCGCGGCGCCGCTCTGAAACTTCGGGTCCAGGATCCGGCTGAGCGAGAACACGACGTCGTCGGACGTCAACTCGCGGCCGTGGTGGAACTTCACCCCCTGGCGCAGTGTGAACGTCCACACGAGCCCGTCTCGCGACGCCCGCCAGAAGCGGGCGAGGGCCGGGGTGATCGTCAGCGTCTGGTCGAACTGGACCAGGCCGTCGAAGATCTGCTCGGTGACGGCGCGTCCATAGAGATCGCTGACCCGGACCGGATCCAGCGTGGCGGGATCGTTCCCGAGCGGTCTCCGGTAGACGCCGGTCTCGCGAGCCGTGCTTCCCGTCGGCTCCTCGGCGTACGCGTGCGGCGCCGCGAGCCCTCCCAGCAGCGCGAGCGCCATCAGGAGCAAAGGGGGGCCGAGGCCCCCCCTTCCTCCGGCGGGGGCACGATAAAAATGGCTTGCCGCTCCCAAACGAGGTGGCGTGAGGCTAGTCCCCTCCGGCTCCACCGTCCGCATTACCGATGGCCAGGAAGATCTGGGTGGACTCCGACGTGCCCGACTCGATCACCGGCGCCACCAGCAGGAACGAGGCAAGAACTACCAGCACGGCCACGAGCTTCGTCATTGCTTTCCCTCCCGTGAGGAATGGATCTCCGGGCGGGGGGACCCCCCGATGAGGTCCTCCGCCCGAGGGGGAGAATAGAGCAATTCGGCCGCCATGGCTGCCCGCGTCGGCTCCCTGCGAAACTCCCCGTTTCTCGGCACCTTTCTCGACGCGGAATCGTGGGATCGATGCCCTTGCTGCACGATCGGCGGGGCAGGCCCCGAGCGAAGGGGGGGGCACGCAGGCAGAATCGGCAATGGTGACCGACACTTGAGGGACCTGCCCCGCTCGCAGTGCATCGGCGGCCGGCAGTGCAGCGTCAGCGGTCGGGCTCGCTCCGCTTGAGACCCCATCGGGCCATCTTCACCTTGAGCGTATTGCGATGCATGCCGAGCAGCCGGGCGGCTTCGCTCTGATTCCAGTCGACCCGGTCCAGCACGCGGCACACGATCTGCTGCTCGAAGTGATCGTGGGCTTCCTCGAGATCGAGTGCGCCCGCGGCGTTGGCGCTCGCGCGGGCGTCGGGAATCATGAACTCGAGCGGCAGGTCGGACAGGCGGATGAGCGGGCCGTCGGCGAGGGCCACGCAGCGCTCGATGACGTTCTGCAGCTCGCGCACGTTGCCGGGCCACGAGTAGTCCGAGAGGGCGGCGAGCGCCTCCGGCGCGAGGCCGCTCACCGGCTTGCCGAACTGCTGCCGGTAGCGGCGGATGAAGTGATCCGCAAGGACGCCGATGTCGTCCCGGCGGGCCCGCAGGGGCGGCATGGTCACCCGCACCACGTTGAGGCGATAGAAGAGATCCTCACGGAACGACTGCGCCGCCACCGCCTGCCGGAGATCGGCGTTGGTGGCGGCGATGATGCGCACGTCGAGCTTCACGGTGTGGGTACCGCCGACCCGCTCCATCTCGCGCTCCTGGAGCACCCGGAGGAGCTTGGCTTGCATCTCGGGCTTGAGCGAGCCGATCTCATCGAGGAACAGCGTGCCGCCCTGGGCCAGCTCGAAGCGGCCGAGCTTGCGCTGATAGGCGCCGGTGAACGCGCCCCGCTCGTGCCCGAACAGCTCCGACTCCATGAGCGTGTCGGCGATCGCGGCGGGATTGACCGCGACGAAGGGCCGATCCCGGCGCGGCCCTTGGCGGTGGATCGCGCGGGCGAGCAGCTCCTTCCCGGTCCCGCTCTCGCCCGTGATGAGGACGGTGGCGGTCGTGCGGGCCACCTGGCCGACGAGCGCGGCGAGCTTCCGCATCTCCGGGGACTGCCCCACCATCTCGTAGGTGTCCTCGCGACGGGCGAGCTCCGAACGGAGAAACGCCACCTCGCGCTCGAGCGCGCGCTTCTCGAGCGCGCGGCGGATGAGGGCGAGGACCTCATCCTCGTCGAACGGCTTGGTGAGGTAGTCGAGGGCGCCCAGCTTCATCGCAGACACCGCGGTGCGCACGGTCTTCACTGCGGTGACCAGAATCACGTCGAGCTGCTCGTCCATTCCCTTGATGCGCTCGAGCACCTCGAGTCCATCCATGCCGGGGAGACGGATGTCGAGCAGGACCAGATCCACCTGACACGAGCGTACGATGTCGAGGGCGTGCTGACCGTCCGGGACGTCGAGGACCTCGAACTCGTCCTCGAGAATCAGGCGGAAGGACTCACGCAGACCGTGGTCGTCGTCCACGACCAGGATGGTGGGGCGGATCGGGCGAGCGGTATCGGCGGCGTCCACATGTCCTCCGGTCGACTGGGCCCCGCGTCGCCGCAACTATACAGGAAAGCGCTCAGCGATGCGCCGTGAATCTCCGCGACGGCTGCCCGATGTGGATGTGGGCGCCGGTGGAGGAGCCGGGCACCGCCTGCCGCACCGCGATGAACGGGATGTTCTGGCTCTGCAGATAGCTCATCAGCGCCTGGCCCTCGGCGCTGTCGGGATGGACGGCCACGTCCACCGCGTTGCGATGGTCGAACCCGATGCGGTCGTGCACCGCGCTCTGGCCCAGCGCACTGATGGGCAAGCTATGACCAAAGCGAGTGCCGAAGAAGCGCTCGACCCGCGGGAGGTCGGCGAGCGTGAAGGCCGCCGTCCCGTTGAAGCGAATGAAGACGCCGGTGGCCAGATAGCCGCCCGCGGGCAGCGTCGTCTTCGCGATCTCGGCGTGGAGGGCGGCCTCGCCGAGTATCGACTCCCGGATGGTGCTGGCGTCCTTGATCCAACGATCGGCTTCCGCGACCTTGCGATTCGCCTGGGCGAGCGCCTCTTCGGCGATCTCGACTTCGCGCTTCGAGACGATCTGCCGCTGGTAGAGATCGCGCCGCACCTCGACCATCTCGGCGAGCGCCTCGGCATCCCGCTGATAGGCGGCGCGCGTGCGCTCGAGGCTCGCGACGTATTCGCGGGTCGTGCGGACGATCTCGGCGGCCATGCGGTCGGCCTCGGCGGCCTGGCGCGACAAGGCGGGAGAGCGGGAGGTGGGGGTCGTCGATGGCGCGCGACTCTGCGCGGCCACCGGCGCGACTCCGATGAGGAGCGTGGCGAGCAGCACCGCGGCAAGGACGAACGCCATCGCAACCAATTGTAGCCCGCTGTTCAAGCCCTGGCGAGATGAGGCCAGGGTCTCACCCCGCCAGTGTCAAGCGCGTGAATTGATTGGGCGCAACCCGCCGCTCCGCGACGCGGGCGCGCGGAGGCGATCTGGGGCTTCGGAACGTGAAGGATCGCGATCTGACCGATCCGCCCTCGTGGGGGAAGGGCGCTAGGACCTTTAGTGGATGCTGACACCGCGTGACGCTGTCGGGGATCCTGACAACTCGCGAGCGCGAAATCGTTGCGCAGTGTCATGTCGTGATTCTTCCAGCCCTCTCGCCCCTGCGTCTCCGTGGCACACCGCTTGCCCCTCTACTGGCCTGACAGCTGGGTAACACCACGCACATCATGAACAAAATCCAGTCGGCAGGAGGACTCGTGACCATGCAGGCTATCGCGCTGGCTCGTCGGTTCGCCGAGACTCGCGGGACGTGGCTGCAGGCGCTGGGCTTCGTGCTTCTCGTCGCCGCCGTGCCCCTCTTCTACATGGGAGGCCTCACGCAGGGCCGTCTCGCTCAGGAGCGCGCCGATCAGGGCCGGGTCGAGATGGAGCAGAAGATCACCGCGCTCATCGTGGAGCGCAATCCGCAGGCGACCATCCGGGAGTTCGCCGGGTTCCCGCGCACGCTGCTTGAGGTGAGCCAGGCCGCGGACATCGATTTCCGCATCATCCTGGCCATCGCCGACAAGGAGAGCCAGTTCAATCCGGGCGCGATCGGCAAGTCAGGCGAGATCGGGCTCATGCAGCTGATGCCCTCCACCGCCGAGCTCGTGGTGAAGCGGCTGGGGCTCGACTACACGCCGCCCGAGATGGGCAAGAACGGCGCCTACGCCTCGCTGGGCTCTCTGGCCGACCCCAAGTTCAATGTGCGGGTGGGCACCGCCTACCTGCGCTGGCAGATCACGCGCTACGGCTTCAACGCCACCGCGCTCCGCGCCTATAACCGCAATCCCGACAAGGCCACCGAGAACCGTCCGGCGGATCGCTACGCGGAGGAGGTGAGCTTCCGCTACCTGGCCTTCGCCCACACCCTCAGGTAGACCGAGGGGTGGGCACACCGGCCGCCGATCAGCGTGGCGACCGCTCCAGCTCCACCTCGATCCGCTTGAGGCGCTGGAGCTGGCTGCGCAGGCGGGCCATCTCCTCTTCTCGCACGAGCAGCTCGCTCAGCGTGGCGCGCCACAGCCGGGCGTCCGCCTCGTACGTGCTGCGCGGATACTCGGCGAGGAGCCGGCCGAAGGTGGCGTAGCTCACGCGATAGTCGCGGAAGGGACTGGTCGGGTCGCACTGGAGCTGGCCCAGGCCGTAGAGGGCGCTCGCTCGCGCCGGATCGCCGGGGTACTCGCGCACCACGCGCTCGTAGAGCTCACGCGCGGCGAGAGGCTTGCCGTCATGGGCCAGCTCGCCCGCGCGCTCGACGAGCTGCGCCGGCTCGGTCCGAGACGCACGCGCGGGCATGGGTACGGCCGGGCTCGCAGCGGCGGGCGGCGTGCCGACAGCCGGGCGCGGCTCCCAGGTCACGATGGGCAGCCAGGCCGGGCGCGCCGTCCAGCTCGCGCAACCTCCACCGGCAACGGCGATCAGCGCGAGGGCGATCGTGAGGCGCGCGCGGCTCACGCGGCGGCCTCCAGGTGCGGCAGCGCGCGCGGCAACGTCACCACGAAGGTGGTCCCCTTGCCCAGCTCGGACTCGACCTCGACGCGTCCCCCGTGGGCTTCGACGAAGCCCTTCACCACTGCGAGGCCGAGCCCCGATCCCTTGCGGCCCGCGTGAGCCTGTCGGTAGGCATCGAAGATACGGGGCAGGGCGTCCGCCGGGATCCCCTCGCCGGTGTCGGTCAACCGCAGCTCGACCTCCGCGTCCCAGTCCCGCACCTGCGCAGTCACCGACCCCGCCCGCGGGGTGAACTTGAGCGAATTCCCGACGAGGTTCGTGACCACGCGCATCAGGCCCGCCTCGTCCCCCCACACGGTGAAGTCCGCGCCGCTCGTGGTGGTGGCGAGCGCGACACCGGCCGACTCGGCCTGCGGGTGGAACTCGTCGAAGGCGCGCGCCACGATCTTCGCGAGGTCCACCGGCTTCCGCTCGAGCGGCATCAAGCGCGCGCGGAGGCGGGTGAACTCGAGGATCTGGTTCACCATGCCCAGCATGCGCCCGACGCTGTCGTCGATGACCCGGACCATCTGGAGCTGGCGGGGCGGGAGGGCGCCGCCCGCCCGGCCCTGGATCAGGAGCTGCGCAGCGCCCCGCATGCCCGTCAGCGGGTTGCGGAGGTCGTGGGAGATCTGCGAAAAGAAGTCCTCCTTGAGCGCGTCGACCTCTTTCAGCCGCTCTGCCATGCGGTTGAACGCTCGCCCGAGATCGCCGATCTCATCGCGGCGATCGGTCGGCAGCGGCCCGGTGGCGGCGCCCTCGGCGAGCTGGCGCGTGGCGGTGGAGAGCTGGCGCAGCGAGCGCGTCATGCGCAGGGCCACGAAGGCGGTGGCGAGGAGCGCCACCACAAGGCTCCCGATGAAGGCCACGATCACCGTGGTCCAGGTGCGCGCGGCGAGGGCGGCAGCATCGGACTGGGCGCGCCCGAGCGCGGCGTTCGACGCCGCGGCCAGCTTGACCACGCTCGTCTCCGCCTGCTCGGCGGCCTCCCGGGCGGTGCGCTCCGAGAGCTGCTGGGCGCGCTCGACCTCGCCCCGCCCCATGAGCACGCGCTCCTGGCCCACGTGCTCGCGGTAGGTCACGAAGGCGGCCGCCGCGCTCTGGTGCCACTTGAGCTCCTCGGGCGTCACGAGCAGGGTGCCGAGGCGGTCGAGTTCGCTCGCCACGCGGGTGGCCCGCTCGTTCCAGAGATCGGCGTAGGCGCGGTCGCGCAGCACGAGGTACTTCGCCTCGAGGCGCACGAGGCGGCGGAACGCCTCGGGCAGCCCGCTCGCGATCTCGATGGCCGGCACCGCGCGCGTGGCGATGTCCCGGTTCACCTCGGCGAGTTGACTCACCGCGACGATGCTCCAGGCGGAGACACCGCCGAGGAGGAGGATCGCCAGTGCCGAAACCAGGAAGATCTTGGGTGCGAGACGCATGGAGGTTGTCCTACCGACCTATCGGGAGCAAGTGGCGTTCCAGAGGAGGCGACCAATGATTCCGAGCAGTTGCCAATCTTGCTGTCGGCGATCCAGCGCCGTAAAACGTCCAGGCGCCGCCACTCTATGACGAGTGGTCGGCGCCTGGTATCGAGCGCAGATCACGCCGGGTTGCCGGCGCGACCGGGATTGGTCTTAGCGGGCGAAGGCGAGAATGGCCGAGTGCGTGAGGAACATCACCGCGCCCAGCGCCATCACTGTCCAGCAGAGCTTCGCGAGGTTCATTCTCTTGGCCATGACGACCTCCTTGGGAGTTGCGGTTGACTGCCACATGCCCCTAGAAGGGAGCAAGCGCGGTGCCACGGCGCCGCGCCACGGGCAAGTGCGCGAGTCCACGAGGGGAAGCGCGGGTTGGGAAGAATCTGCCCCTGATGGGCGGGCCTTCAGCTTTGTTGCTCGGCCCACATGGCGGCGGGCGCGCATCAAAAGATGTCGTCGCGCTCGCCGAACTCGAACTGATATGCAGCCTCGTCGATCTCGCCGGTGGAGACGAGGCCCTTCGCGACGAGGAGCCGCTCGAACGTCGCGAGCCACACCTCGTAGTACTCGAAGGGTGCCTCCCGGCGCTCGGCGACGGCGATCTCCGCGATCAGGGCCTGACGGAACTCCTCCCACGAGAACGCGCCTCCCTCGGACAGCGCCACCGCCATGCCGAACGCCCGTCCCTGCCAGGGCTCGGCGAACACCAGCTCGCCGTTCCGGCGCGGCATCGCGGCCGGACCACTCATGTCGGCGATGAGGCGCTCCACGCGTCCGTCGGCGTGCTCGCTCACGGGCGGCTCGGCGGCGCAGGCATGCTCGGCAAGGGGCGAGCTCGCGGGCTCCGAGGGACAGGCCCGGCGTCGCGGGCGATAGTCCTCGACCGGCTGCCCGTCCGGCCGCGGCTGCCACGCGGAGCCGCTGAAGTGATACGGGGCGAGGGCGGGCGGGGGCGCCAGCACGCCGTCGGCGTCGAGCATCCGCTCCAGGTGATCGTAGAGCGCGAGGACGAGCGCGTCGTGATTCATCGAGTGGAACCACTGCGCCTGGCCGTCGAAGAGGAGGAGCGCCACGTTGGCGAGCGCGCACGGCCCCAGGCAACCGCCGATCGTGAGGTGGACGAGGTTCCGGAGGCGCCGCCGCTCCCATTCACCGTGGAACAGCGCGGTGGGGACGGGCGGGAAGCCGTCCTCCGTGCGCCCGCAGCAGCACCCGCTGGCGCACACGAAGAGGTGCCCGCGCGGCCGCGCGACGTTGACGAGGCGGCCGTCGGGACGGATGACGAGATTGCGGCGGCGCTCGTAGCCCATCGAGAACGGGATCAGGCCGGAGACGGCAGCCGGACGTCGGCGACGCCAATGAGGGCGTCCCGGGTGATGAGCGGGATCAGCGCCGCCTCGCTCATCGCCTGGCTGCCCGCGGGGCGCTCCGGGAGCACCATGTAACGCAGCTCCGCGCTCGAGTCCCACACCCGGATCTCTCGCGACTCGGGAATGGTGAGCCCGAACTCGGCCAGCACCTTGCGAGGCTCCACCACGGTTCGGGAACGATACGCGGGCATCTTGTACCAGGTGGGCGGCAGCCCCAGCACGGCCCACGGATAGCACGAGCAGAGCGTGCAGACGACGACGTTGTGCACCGCCGGGGTGTTCTCGACCACGCGCAGCGCCTCGTAGTCGAGCCCGAAGTCCTTGAGGGCACCGCGCGGGTCCTCGAGCAGCCGCTGCTTGTAGGCCGAATCCACCCACGCGCGGGCCACCGCGCGCACGCCGACCATCGGGCCGGTGTCGGCCTCGTAGCGCTGGACCACGCGATCTACCGCGTCGGGCGGCAGGATCCCCTTCTCGAGGAGGATCGACTCCAGCGCGCGCACTCGCGAGACCACGTACTTGTCGACGTTCGGGTGGTTCTTACCCACGGGGGGCTCCCGGCTCGAGATACGGCTCCCAGAGATCGATGTAGACGTGCTGGTTCGGCTCCGCCGCGGGCCCCCACAGCTCGCGCGCGTCGAAGCGCACGCTGTAGAGCGCCTGCGGCTGCTCGCCGCCGCCGTGGGCGTTGCTGTCGGGGAAGACGTGGGTGCCGTGCTGGCGGTGGATCACGCCGTGCTTGCCTCGCGCGTATCGCGGCAGGCGCGTGTGTCCGGTCGGATGGATGTTGCGCGTGACGACGATCTCGCCCACCGCGAAGCGCGGCGGCTTCGTCGCCGGGCGCTCGGACTCGGGAGCCATCCACTTGATGCGCGGGGCGGGAGTGGCAGGCATGACCCGCACCGCCGCGGACGCCGGCGCGTCCGGGCGCTCGGCGAAGAACGCGGTGCGCGCGGCGAGCTCGTCGCCCGATACCACGCCCTTCTCGATCAGCACGCGGGCGATACCGTCCAGCCAGTGCTCGTAGTAGCCGGAGCGGAGATAGTGCGCGGGGTCCATGCGCTCGACCCCGTGGCGAAACTCGTCGAGGGTGTACTGCCCGGTGCCCAGGCTCGCCCGCATGATCGCGTAGACGGCGGCCTCCCATCGCTCGTGGAACGCGGGCTCGTTCACCTCCCGCTCCACCGGCCCGAAGCCGTGCATGCCGCCGAGATCGTGGACGCCGTCCATGGGCTCGCCTCATCAGGCATCATCGACCGAGCCGCCGGGTCGCGTCAAGATAGGCGGGCTCAGCGCCACGGCCGCCGGGCGAGCAGGTGGCTCAGCACCACGCGCAGGCGGGGACGGTGCGAGGCGGGGAAAATCTGGAACGACTCCTCGTGCGGCCGCCGGAGGGCGGCGCTCACCCGGGCGCTGCCGATCTCCGCGAAGGTCTCGGTGAGGGCCTTGGCGAGGACGGGCACGCCGAGGCGTTCCGCCATCTCGACGGTCGCGGCGAGATCCGCCTCCATGAACGCGCGGCGCCGCTCGTGGTCGGCGTGGTACAGGATGCCAAGGTCCAGGTGGTCCTCGAGCTCGTTGGCCAGCCGTACTAGGAGCACGTCGCGCTCGAGCGGGCTCATGGCGTCGAGCCGCGCGCCGATCGCGGGGATGGTGCTCCGCCGCCACGTCAGCTGGGTGTAGCGCGCGATCAGGTCCTCGATCTCCTCCCCGATCTCCCGCCGGATCGTCGTGCGCTTGACGTCGGACATCCCACGCCAACCGTTGCCGAACTCGCCGTGAGTATAGGCGGCATGGAGGAGCCCGGTGACCACGAGGGGCACGCGTGCGCGGAGCCACACGAGCACGCTCGCCGTGCCTACGAGATGCGAGACGAAGGGCTTGCCGGAGCCACGATAGGTCCCGGGAAAGAGCGTGAGCGCGACCTCGTGCGCGCGCGCCACCGTCTCGACGTCGGCGGACGGATAGCCCTCCACCGCGAGCTGCCGGTAGAGCTGGAGGTTGGTCTGGGCGTAGGGAAACATTGCTCAGGCCTTCGTGCGCTCCGGCTCGGGCGCGGCCGCAGGGGACGCGCGGACGCTCGGCTCCCACCAGCGGTTAAGCTGGCGCTCCACGCCGAGGAGCTGACGCACCGCCCAGCTGCCCCAGCGCGGCCCGAGGCGCTGCTCGAGCCGGCTCAGCGCCGGCCGCAAGGGAATGTAGCGGTGCTCCTCCGCCCACTTCGCGATCGCGGCGAGCCCCGCCTCGCCGGGCGGCAGCGCCCACTTCCGGCGGAAGTGCTCGAGCGAGGACTGCGTCCAGGCTCGGCTCCAGCGCCGGAAGAAGAAGGCGTAGTCCGCAGCGGTGAAGACGCCGCCCGTAATGTAGGTCACCACGGAGCCGGGCTCGAAGTACACCGCGCCGCCCTCGCGGCGCACGAGCAGGCAGAGGTCGGTGTGCTCGGCCACGCTCTTGAGTTGCTCGTCAAGCGGCCCCAAGCGCTCGAAGACCTCCGTGCGCACCAG
Organism: Candidatus Methylomirabilota bacterium; assembly: GCA_035764725.1. Lineage (NCBI taxonomy): Bacteria > Methylomirabilota (SeqCode) > Candidatus Methylomirabilota bacterium. Next base: position 44,261 of record DASTYT010000129.1, read on the forward strand.
CATGCAGTGGAACTCCACCTGCTCGCACGGCTGACGAACCAGGTGCGAGCGCACGTCGGCCGACCGCTTGCCCGCGAAGCGATGGCGCTCGATGAAGCGCCGGCCGCCGGGCCGGTCCTCGATGCGCGCGTCACCGGCGGCCATGTGGATCTCCTGGGCCTCGGGCTCACCGATGAAGTAGAGCGGGCCCACCACCCAGGCGCCCGTGGTCTCGGCGCACTCGACCAGCGGCGGCAGCCAGTCCGGCGAGGGCACGACATCGTTGTCGATGAACACGACGTAGCGCGTCCGGACGTGGCGGAGGCCGAGGTTCCGCGCGGCGTTGGGGACGAGATGGTGCGGAGTGCGTACGAGCGTGAAGCCCCGAGCCTGAGACTGTGCGGCGAGGTAGCGCCGGACCGACGCCGGCGATCCGCCGTCGAGGTATACCAGGTCGAACGGCGGCGCGGTGTTTGCGTAGATGGCCTCCAGGGACCGCTGGCTGACGCTGAACCGCTCCCGCGGCACCACGACGACGGTGACCAGCGGCTGAGGCATGTGGGTACCCCTCCAAAGCGATTGGTGTTCCTAGTGTACTCTGGAGCGCGGGGACGTGGCCAGCTGCCGCGGCCCGAGTCGAACGGGAGGTTCGTGCATGCCGCTGGAGCTCGCAAGCGTCTGTCCCCTCGATTGCCCGGATACCTGCAGCCTGACGGTGACGGTGGAGCGCGAGCGCGTGGTCGCGGTCCGCGGCTCCCGGGCGAACCCCTACACGGCCGGCGTGGTCTGCGCCAAGGTCCCCGCCGCCTATCCCGAGTGGGTCCACGGGCCGGGCCGCCTCCTCACGCCGCTGCGGCGCGTGGGCGCCAAGGGCGAGGGCCGGTTCGAGCGCATCGGCTGGGCGGAGGCGCTGGACGTCATTCACGAGCGCTGGAGCGCGATCATCGCGGCCCAGGGCCCCCAGGCGATCCTGCCCCTCAACTACGCCGGCCCCCACGGTATGCTCGCGGGCGGCTCCATGGATCTCCGATTTTTCCATCGCCTCGGCGCGTCGCTCCTCGATCGCAAGCCCCTCTGCGGCGGCGTGCGCGGGGAGGCGTGGATGGGCACGTACGGCGCGGTGCCGGGCATCCGGCCGGAAGCGGTCCGCGACGCGCGTCTCGTCATCGTCTGGGGCAACAACGTCACCTGGTGCAATCTGCACCTCACCCCCGTGATCAACGCGGCCAGGAAGCAGGGCGCGCGCCTGGTCGTGGTGGATCCCAAGCGGATCAAGCTCGCCGAGCAGGCCGATCTCCACGTGGCGTTGCGTCCCGGCACCGACGTCGTGCTCGCCTGGGCCCTCGCGGTGGAGCTGGAGCGGCGCGGGGCTCTGGACCGAGCGTTCATCGACGCCCACGTCGAGGGCTTCGACGCGTTCATGGCCGAGGCCCGGCGCTATCCGCCGGAGGTCGCGGCGGGGATCTGCGGCGTGCCGGAGGCGGACATCCGCCGGCTCGCCGAGTGGTATCACACGCTCTCCCCCGCCGCGATCAGCGTGGGCAATGGCCTCGAGCGCAATCAGAACGGCGGCAGCGGCTGCCGCGCGGTGTTCGCCCTCCCCGCGCTCGCAGGCAAGTGGGGCCCGCGCGGGGGCGGGCTCGTGAACGGCGCGAGCCAGGCGTTCCCCAAGAAGGTGGCCCGCCTCCAGCGTCCCGACCTCGTCCCCGCGGGCACGCGCACCCTCAACATCATCGACGTTGGGCGCCACCTCCTCGACCCCGCCCTGGATCCACCCATCACGTCGCTGTTCGTCTACAACCACAACCCACTCATCGTCCACCCCGACCAGAACCGGATGCGCCGCGGCCTCGCACGCGAGGATCTCTTCACCGTCGGCTGCGACGTGGTCATGACGGACAGCCTCGCGTACTGCGACATCGTGCTGCCTGCCTCCAGCCACTTCGAGTACGGCGATCTCTATCCCGCCTACGGACAGCACTGGCTCCAGCGGGCGGAGGCGGTGATCCCGCCCCAGGGCGAGTCCCTACCCAATACGGAGATCTTCCGCCGGCTCGCCGCGCGCTTTGGCTTCACCGATCCGATCTTCCTCGCCGACGATCGGGCGCTGATGGACGACGCCGTCGACGCCGCCGATCCGCGCATGGGCGGCCTCAACGGCAGCCGCGTGGCGCCCGACCGCCCGCTCCCGATGGACGTGGCGGGCGAGCCGGCACGCATGTTCCACAACGTGGCCCCGCGCACGCCGTCGGGAAAGATCGAGCTCGCGTCCCCGTACCTCGAGGGCAAGTACGGCGCGCCCTTGCCGAGCTTCCGGCCCGTCGAGAGCGCCTATCCGCTCGCCCTGATCACGCCGGCATCGGACCAGCGCATCACCTCGACGTTCGGGGGCCTCTCCACCAGCCACGGCACCCCTGCGCTCGAGATGCATCCCGACGACGCGCGGGCGCGCAACCTCGTGCATGGCGTCCTCGTCCGCATGTGGAACGATCTCGGCGAGGTGCGCCTGCCCCTGCGCATCACCGACGCGGTGCGCCCCGGCGTGGTCTCATCGCTCAAGGGCGCCTGGCTCCGCAGCAGCGACAACGGCCAGACGGTGTCCGCCCTCGCTCCCGCGCACCACGCGGATCTCGCGGGCGGGGCCTGCTACAACGACGCGCGCGTCGAGGTCGCGGCCGCCTCGCGCTGAGGCGGTCGCGGCCCGCTCGCGATGCTCGGCGACCTGCTCGAAGGCACCACGCTGGTCGAGCGCCTGCTTTGGGGAGCGGCCCTGTTCGCCGGCTCGTCCCTGCTGAGTCTCGTCGCGGTGACCGCGGTGCTCGTCTCCCTCCCCGCCGACTACTTCGGCGAGCGGGCGCCGGCGGCGGCGTGGCCGCGCTCCCCGCTGCTGCGCGCGGCGTGGCGGGGCGGCAAGAACCTGCTGGGCCTGGGCCTCGTGGCGCTGGGTGTGCTCCTCTCCATACCCGGGGTGCCCGGCCAGGGGCTGCTCACCATCCTGATCGGGTTCGTCCTGCTGGACTTCCCGGGCAAGCGCGCGCTCGAGCGGCGCCTGGTGACACGGCCCGCGGTGATCGGCGCCATCAATCGGCTGCGCGCCCGGTTCGGGCGGCCGCCCATGGAGCTCTGAGGCGCCGTCCCACTTGCCAGGCTCAGTGCTTGCGGTACCCGACGAGGCCGGCGCTGAGCGAGCGGCGTCCCACCGTGGAGAGCCCACGAATCATGGCGGGCGTGAGCAGGCGCGTGTGGGGCACACGTGCCAGATGCTCGGCGATCCACCACACCTCCCCGCCGCTGGTCATCCAGCCCGGGTGTCGGCGGTCGAAGGCAGCGAGGTTGACCGGACGGGAGAACGCGCGGAGCGTGCGCTCGCCGCGGAGGTTCATGTAGTCCTCGAAGTAGCTCATCGCCAGCTCACGCGGCGTGCGGTACACCGGCTCCCGATAGCGCAGGCCCGCGAAGTTCGACTTGGCGATGGCGCCCCAGTGGCCGCGGACGCGGAACACCGCCACCACGTGGTCGGAGTCCTGCACCGCCTCGAGATCCAGCAGCAGCGGAGGAAAGCCCAGCACGCGGAGGGCGGCGGCGGCGAAGATCGCCCCCTCGAGACAGTGGGCGGTGCGCTCGCGGAGGATGCGGCGGGGCGACCATGCGGTGGTCGCCAGGTGATATGGCATGGCGTCGAGGGCGCGCTGAATGCCCGCGGGATCGCGGAGCGCGCGAAGCGCACGCAGCTCGTGCCGGGTGAAGCCCCAGCCGGTCGCGGACGCGGGCACGAGCGCCGGGAGCCCGGCTAGGGCTTGAGCACCCGCACCGGCGCCCCGCGCAGGAAGGCCTGCACGTCCTCGAGCGCGTGGCCGAAGAACACACGGTAGGTCTCCTCGGTCACGTAGCCGAGATGCGGGGTGATCACGGTGTTCGGCAGCTTCCGGAAGGCATGGTCGAGCGGCAGCGGCTCCGGCTCGAACACATCGAGGCCGGCGCCGGCGATGGCGCCATCCTGGAGCGCACGGATGAGCGCCGCCTCGTCGACGATGGGCCCGCGGGACGTGTTGACGAGATACGCGGTGCGCTTCATGAGCCCGAGCTCCCGGGCGCCCACGAGCCCCCGCGAGCGGTCACTCAGCACGAGGTGGATGCTCACGACGTCCGACCTCCGCAGCAGCTCGTCCTTGCCGATGAGCGTCGCGCCCACCTCGGCCGCGCGCTCGGCGGTCAGGTTCTGGCTCCACGCCAGCACCTCCATCTCGAATGCCTTCCCGTAGCGGGCCACCCGCGAGCCGAGCGTGCCCAGCCCGATCACTCCGAGGGTCTTGCCGTTGAGCCCGAGTCCCAGCGTGGTCTGCCACTTACCGTCGCGGGTGGCCCGGTCCTCGACGGCGATGCGCCGGAACAGGGCGAGCACGAGGCCCCAGGTGAGCTCCGCGGTGGGATACGGCAGGCCCGAGGTCCCGCACACCGTGATGCCCCCCTCCGCCGCGGCCTTCACGTCGATGGAGGCGTTGCGCATGCCGGTGGTGACGAGCAGCCGGAGCTTGGGCAGCTTCTCGAGCAGCCCGCGCGGAAACGCCGTCCGCTCGCGCATTGCCACCACCACGTCGAAGTCGGCGAGACGCTTGGCCACCGCGTCCAGCTCGTGGAGGTGGTCGTGGAACGCCACCACCTCGGTGCCGGCGGGGAGGCTCTTCCAGTCGGCGAGCCCCATCGCCACGTTCTGATAGTCGTCGAGGATCGCCACGCGGGTCATGGCGTCACCGGGCGTCGTCGCCGAGGCGATACTCGGCGGTGAGAGCGTCGAGGCGCTCCTTGAGCTCGGCGTCGATGCCCTTCTCGGCCACCGGCAGCACATCGTCGAGCTGCTCGGGGCGGCTGGCCCCGATGATGGGGGCGCTCACCGCGGGGTGCGCGAGCACCCAGCCCACCGCCATGCGGGCGAGCGAGAGGCCCGCCTCCGCGGCGAGGGGCCTCAGCGACTCCACCGTCGCGAACTCGCGATCGTGCCAGTAGCGATCCTGATAGCGGCGCGCCGCGTTGCCCAGCGTGAAGCGGGTGCCCGCGGTGGGTCCGCCGTCCTTCCGGTGCTTGCCGGACAGCAGGCCGCCCGCGAGCGGGTTGTACGGGATGACGCCGACGCCCTCCTCCCGGCACATCGGGAGCAGGTCGCGTTCGATCTGGCGGAAGAGGAGGTTGTAGCGGGGCTGCGCGGAGTCGAAGCGGGCGACCCCGAGCACCTCGCTCCGCCCCATCGCCCGCGCGATCTTCCAGGTGACGAAGTTCGAGGTGCCGATGTAGCGCACCTTGCCCGCCCGCACCAGGTCGTCGAAGGCGCGCAGCGTCTCGTCGATGGGTGTCTCGTCGTCGGGGGCGTGGCACTGATAGAGGTCCACGTAGTCGGTGCGCAGGCGGCGCAGCGAGCCCTCGATCGCGTCGAGGATGTGCTTGCGGGAGAGCCCCCGGTCCCAGCGCCGTGCGCTCATCGCCCCGTTGCACTTGGTGGCGACGATGAACTCGTGGCGGCGCCCGGCCAGCCAGCGGCCGAGGATCTCCTCGGTGCGGCCCACGGTGTCGAGGCCGCCGCCCAGCGGATACACGTCCGACGTGTCGAGGAACGTGATGCCGCCGGCGGCGGCGCGATCGAGGATGGCCACCGAGGTGGGCTCGTCGCACTGGAGCCCGAACGTCATGGTGCCCAGGCAGAGGCGCGAGACGGTGAGGCCGGTGCGGCCGAGGCGAACGTGCTGCATGGCGCCTCCTCAGCGGTTGGGCCCGCGGCCCATGGGATAGGGCTGCCATCGGATGAGGCCGGTCCGCGGGAGCACGCCGGGGTTGACGGCCGAGCGCGGCCACTTGCCCTGGAGTACGGTGGCGATCTCGCGGCCGAGCCGGCGCCGCGTCTCGGGCGCCATTCGCGCTGTGGCCGAGGCGATGTGCGGCGTGACGATCACGTTGTCCATGGCGAGGAGCGGGTTCGACGGGTCCACCGGCTCCACCTCGAACACGTCGAGGGCGGCCCCGGCGATCTGCCCGTGCCGGAGGGCCTCGATGAGCGCGGCCTCGTCCACCGTCGGGCCGCGGCCGTTGTTGATGAAGAGGGCGGTGCGCTTCATCGCCCGGAACTGGGCGGTGCTCATCATGTGGTGCGTCTCGCTGTTGAGCGGCGCGTGCATGGACACGAAGTCGCCGCGCTCGCAGAGCTCGATGAGGCTGGTCACCGGCTCGACGCCCACCGCCGTCATCTCGAGCTCGGCGAGGTAGGGGTCGTAGGCGATGACGCGCAGGCCGAACGCGTGGCAGCGGCGCGCCACCGCCTTGGCCACGTTGCCGAACGAGATCAGGGCGAACGTCTGGCCGTAGAGGCGTGGGATCTCCTTGAAGTACGGGCGCCCCTCCGACCACTTGCCCTGCGTCGTCAGCTCGTGCATGAGGCGGAGGCGGCGGTGCGCGGCGAGGAACATGGCGAGCGTGTGGTCCGCGACCTCGTCGATGAACACGTCGGGCACGTTGGTGACCACGATGCCGGCCTCGGTGGCCGCGTCCACGTCCACCGTATCCGCGCCCACGCTACCCAGCCCGATGACCTTGCAGTTCTTCAGCTCCTTGATGATGGCGGCCGTGATGCGGCGGTTCCGCGCGATCACGGCGTCGGCGTCCTTCGCCGCGGCGATGAACTCCTCCTCGGTCTTGGCCGGAACCTCCACGATCTCGGCCCCGATGGCGTCGAGCGCCTCACGCTCGATCTTGTAGGCGCCCTCGGCGAGATCGAAGGCGATCCCGCCCGACGGCTTCTGGACGACGACCTTGAACTTCGTGCTTGCGGCCATGCCGGCGACCTCCTCGGTCCTGGACTGAGTTCTGAGCTGCCGTGGTGCGCGCTGCGGCCCCCAAGTCTACGTTCGCGCCGACGCCAAGTCGAGGCCCTCCTGTGCTAGGGTGGCCCTGCCAT